>CAIXRL010000001.1 GCA_903921835.1 Candidatus Eiseniibacteriota bacterium
ACACGCGAATGGCGCTCCAGATGGAGCGCCATGTCGAGATAGTCCTTCGTGGCGTGCAGTCGCACCCACGGCAGCAACGCCATGCCGTCGCGCGGATGGCGATAGTCCGGCTGGTGATGGTGCCAGATGAAAACGAGGTCCAGTCCCTGCGTGTCGGGATTCACGGCGAGTCCTTGCCGTGCTGCGCGGCGTTCAGTTCGCGGGTGCCCCGAGCTCGGCCAGCCTGACGCGCGCGGCCTGCGCCGCGCCCGTCTCGCCAAACTCGTTCGCGACTCTCTGGTAACGCTGGATCGCTCCAGCCTTGTCGTTCGTCTCGAGCAGGCAGCGCGCCGAGGCCGAGAGCATCTCGGAGCTGGTCTCGCGGTCGAACACGCCGACGAGTCCGTCGTAGAGTTTCACCGCGTCGGCGTACTGCTTGTCGCTGTCGAGCGCGTACGCGAGGCTGCGCCGCACGCTCTGCGCAACGGCGCCGTCGCTCTTGCGCGAGAGGTAGGCCTTGTACTCGGTCGCGGCCACCTTGAAGTTGCCATGCCAGTACGCCGCGTCGCCCGAGACGCGATGCGCGTCCACACCGCTCGGCGTCGAGCCGTAGGTCTTCACGACCTCGTCCGCCGCGCTCTTCGCACGGTCGTAGTCGCCCTGCCAGAACAACATGTCGGCCTCCGCGAGCTTCTTGGAGGCGAGGTTCTCCTGGGCCTTGTTCTGCTGGATGGTGTAGTAGGCGACGCCGGCAACGACCACGATCGCCCCCAGCACTGCCAGCGCGATGCGCGCATAGCGCTGCCACACCGAGGTCAGCTGATCCACCATCTCCGCGCCCTGATCCACCATCGCGGTGCCCTTGCGTGTCTCGAGCGACAAGCGAAACCTCCCATCCAGCGGCCAAACGAACGCGAAATCAACGGCTTCCCTCGCGGGGAGCGACGGAAAAGATTACCGGCCCGGCGCGGAGGGGTCAAGCGGGCCGCGACGGCGTGCCGCTGCGGCATGCCCGCGCGGCCCGCTCCCGCCCCGCCCGCGGTCGCGGTTCAGGCGGTCGCGCACCGCGCGCACGCCACGTGGCTGTGCGCGCGCACCAGCATCTCGGCAGGGGCTCCGCAGTTTGGGCACGCGGGCAGCGCGGGGCGGCCGCGTGCGACGTCCACGGGTCCTCGCAGCTTCACATGCACGGCGCCGGCCTTGAGCTCCTGCTCCAGGTCCGCCACGGGCCACGACCACTCCTCCAGGCCCCAGAGCCGGATCTCGGTGCGCATCTCCCAGCGTTGTCGCACTTCGCCGGCGCGGCGCTCCCACTCCACCTTCAGCGACGTGTCGTCGCCGTGCTCGAGTTCGTGCTCGTCGTGCCCGACGCGGCGGCGAAGGCGGTCCTCCTCCTCCTCGATGCGCGCGGAGAAGAAGGCACCCAGACGCTCCAGCTCGGCGTCACGCAGACGCCCGACCGCGCTCTCCCACTCGCGCTCGCGCTCCCTGGCCAGCGCCTCCAGCGTCTCCCGCGCACTCTGCAGCCAGCGCTCTCGCAGCGCGGGCTCCAGCTCCTCGCCCATCTGGTAAAGACCTTCGCGCGGACGCACGTCGGGTACCTGCGGCGCCTGTGCGCGCTCGAGCACCTCACCGCCCTCCCCGACGAGCACCACCCACTGCTCCTGCCACGGCAGCCCACCCCAGCGCGTGATGACGGCGTGGAATGCGACGCGCCGTTCGTAGCGAACCGGTCCCAGCCGCGCGGATCCCCACGTCAGGCCGCGAACCTTGCACAGACCGGCGAAGCCGTCCTCCGGTGCGCCAGGCACCTGCGCCAGGGCCGTCCGCCGCGTGAACGCCGGCTCGGCGAGCGCCGCCTCGAGGATGCGTCTGCCCGCGGAGCTCCCGGGCGCCGAGAACCACGCCCCGCGCGGAACGGTCGGGCGCGCCGGGTCGAACACGAGCCGCACGTGCTGCCGGCGCCAGCGCTTCTGCAGCGTCGGCGACAACTCGACCTGCCAGTCGCCGCGCGGGGCGTCCGCAACCGCACACCCGGCGATCGCGAGCCAGCGACCGACGAACGCGCGCCACTCCGGCTGCTCGATCGCGGTTTCGCCGCGCGGGATCGCCGGCGCAGGGGCGCTGCCCCTCGCGCCTGTCGCGCGCTTGCCCTTTGCGTGGCTCACTGGCCGGACTCCTCGTCGCTCTCACCGGCGCCGCGGAAGAGCCAGTTCTGGTCGTCGCGCTGCTCCTGGTAGAGCTTGCGCGCCGTCACCAGGTGCTGCGCCAGCTCGCCGAAGTGCTTCTTGCGCACCTGCGGAGTGTGCGATTCGGTCCAGCGTCGGAAGACCTCGTCCTCGAACGAGCCGTGCGTGTTCCACGCGCCGAGGATCTCCTCCATCTCACCCACCACCAGCTCGAACATGCGGATCTTGCGCTCGAGGATCTCGAGCACGTACGCCTCGATGGTCCCGCGCGAGGCCAGGTTGATGACTCGAACCGGGTGCTCCTGTCCCAGGCGGTGAACGCGGCCGATGCGCTGCTCGAGCCGCATCGGGTTCCAGGGCAGGTCGTAGTTGACGACGTTGCGCGCGAACTGGAGGTTGCGCCCCTCGCCGCCGGCTTCGGTGCTGACGAGCACCTGGTCCCTGAGGCGGAAGTTCTCGAGGGAGTCCTCCTTTTCGCGCCAGTCCAGCTCGCCGTGGAACAGCGTGTGCGAGACGCCAGACTCGCGCAGGGCCGCCGCGATCGTGTCCTGCGAGGCGCGAAACTGCGTGAATACGATCACCTTCTCGCCGTTGAGCGCTGCGATCGAGCGCAACAGCGTGCGCAGCTTGCTCGCATCGCTGCTCAAGGCCGCGGCCTGTTCGGCGAACACTTTCACTCGCTGCGCATCGAGTCCGTCCGGGTGCGAGGCCAGCCGCACGAGCGTCCCGCGCGCGGCGGCCCACGACGATCCCATCTCCTTCTGCAGCACCATGAGCGTGAAGTAGTGCGGCTTGCCGGGCTGGCCGCTGTCCCCGTGCACGGCCTCCGCGACGAACTCGCTCACCTGCCGGTAGAGCGCGCGCTCGGCGGGGCTCTGGGGGACCCAGACGGTCTCGACGCGGCGCGGCGCGAACGTGAGGCTGGTGTCACCGCGGCGCGTACGGACCATCACGCTGCGCAGCAGGCGGCGCAGGCGCGGGGTGTTGCGCGGCGTGCGCTTGTCGTGGCCGGAGAGAAAGTCGCGGCGGAACTGCAGGAAGGTGCCCACCGTGCCCGGCCGCACGAGCGTGACCAGGTTGTAGAGTTCGCGCAGGTCGTTCTGCACCGGCGTCGCGGTCACCAGGAGCAGGTAGCGCGGGTTGAGATCGTTGACGAACTTCCAGCCCAGCGTGAGGTGGTTGCGCAGGCGGTGCGCCTCGTCCACGACCACCATGTCGTAGTTCGCGCCCCGCACGCTCCGGCGATGCCGCTCGTGACGCGCGGTCTCGAGCGACGAAATCACGAGCGGATGACGGCCCCACTGCCCCGCCGGGCCGCGCGACACCACGAAGTCGAGTTCGAACTTCTCCCACAGCTCCGCGCGCCACTGCTCGCACAGCGACGCAGGCACCAGCACCAGCACGGTGCGCACCGCGCCGCGCAGCAGGTACTCCTTGAGGACGATGCCCGCCTCGATCGTCTTGCCCAGGCCGACCTCGTCGGCGAGGATCCCGCGCCCGCCGAAATCGCGCAGCACGCGCAGGCAGGCCGCGACCTGGTGTGGAAAGCGCTCGACGCCCCGCAGCGAGTCGAGCGAGAGCAGGCGGTCTGCGCTGGCCCAGCCGGCCCACTCCTCGGCCTGCGCGCGGACGTCGAAGTGCGCCTGCGGCTCGGCCTCGTGCCGCAGCCAGCGGTCGAGCAGCCGGTCACCCTGCGGGTGCCAGCGGTGCAGCGACGGGCCCGCACCCTCAGGCAACGGGCCGTTGCGATCGTCGCCGGAGGAGTCCACAGGGTCGAAGGCGTGCGAGCCGTCCACGATGGTCCACTCGCGCGCGGCCGAGAGCCGGCGCAGCTGCCCGTCGAAGACGACCTCGAGCACCTCGCGGCCACGGTCCGTGTGCACCTCGACGATGAGTCCCTCGCCGAAGACCGGATGGTGGAGCCGCTGGCCCACCTGGTAGCGGGGTTCACTCAAGTCCACAACTCGAACTCCTGCCCCGTCTCGGGGACATGGACGGCCGCGCCCGTACGCGTACGCAACAGCTCCGCGAGCGTCGTCGCCGGCTCGAGGTCGCCGTGCACCAGGAAGATGGTTCGCGGCGCCGGCTTCAGCGTCGCGACCCACGCCAGGAGTTCGGCCTGGTCGGCGTGCGCGCTGAAGCCGTCGAGACCCGCGATCTCGGCGCGCACGCGCACCGGCTCGCCGAGCACGTTCACGGTCTGGGCGCCTTCGCGCAGCCGGCGCCCCAGCGTGCCGTCGGCCTGGTAGCCCACGAACAGCACCGTGTTGCGGGCGTCGCCGAGCGCGTGCTGCAGGTGATGCACGACACGCCCGCCCTCGCACATGCCGGACGCCGACACGATGATGCAGGGTTCCCTGCGCTCGTCGAGCGCCCGCGATTCGTCCGGCGTGCCGACGTAGCGCAGCCGCGCGAACCCGAACGGCTCGCCGTCACCCTTGCGGAAGTGCTCGAGTGTCTCGGCGTCGAAACACTCGGGATGGTGCGCGAACACCGCGGTGGCGTTGCGCGCCATCGGGCTGTCCACGAACACGGGCAGGTCGGGTATGCGATCCGCGACCATGAGGTCGTGCAGCGTCGCCACCAGCTCCTGAGTGCGGCCGACCGCGAAGGCCGGCACCAGCAGCCGGCCGCGGCGCCCGGCGGTGCGCCGCACCACGTCCGCGAGGCCCTCGATCGTGGCCGCCTCGTCGGCGTGATGGCGGTCGCCGTAGGTGCTCTCCAGGACCAGCACGTCCGGAGCGGGCGGTGTCTCCGGGTCGCGGAGGATGGGACGGCGCGGCCGGCCGAGGTCCCCCACCATGCACAGGCGCAGCGTGCGCGCGCCCGAGGCGAACTCCAGCGTCGTGATCGCCGAGCCGAGGATGTGGCCCGCGTCGTGGTAGGTCGCGCCGACGCCGGGCAGGGGCGACCACGGCGCGTGGTAGCCGTGCGTCTCGATCCGTGCCAGCGTGTCCTCGACGTCGTCCGCCGTGTAGAGCACGTGGCGCGGAGGGCGACCGTGGTTCCCGCGCTGGTTCACGTGCTCGACGTCCTTCGCCATCAGGAACGCGCTGTCCGCGAGCAGCACGCGCGCGAGATCGGCGGTCGCGGGCGTCATGTGGATGGGACCGCGATACCCCTGCGCGGTCAGCGTCGGCAGGTTGCCGGTGTGGTCGAGGTGCGCGTGCGAGATCACCACCGCATCCACGTCGGCGGGCGCGAAGCCAAAGGTGCGGTTGATGTGCTCGGCCTCGTCGCGGTGGCCCTGGTAGAGCCCGCAATCGAACAGCAGCCGGCGTGCACCGAAACGGACAAGGTGACGCGAACCCGTGACCGTGCGCGCGGCACCGTGAAATGCGAGGGACAGGGAATCGTTCATGATCAGTACGCCGCGTAGAAGATCATGCCGAGGGCGGCCTGCAGGTCGTTGTTCGCAGCGCCGTCGAGGAAGACGGCCGAATAGCGCACGCTCGCGTCCACCGCCCAGCTGCGATAGACGAAACGCTCGAGGCCGGCGCCGGCACCGACGTACAATCCGTCCCCTGCGATCGGGTAGACAGTCTCGCCGTCGCTCAGCGACGCGTTGATCTTCGCCAGACCCGCCGAGGCGCTGAGGAACCCCTGCCAGCGTGAGCGGGTGCCGAAGAACTGGTAGAGGTCGCCGCCGAAGGTCTGGAGCGTGAGCGCCGTGCGCGGAAGTTTGTCTTCGCTGGCCAGAAAGGCGGTCTGGTCGTAGCGCGCCCCACGCGCGTCGAGGCGACGCGTTTCGAACGACAGCCCCATGGCGCGGTCGTAGCGCATGCGGTACTTGAGCCGCACCGCGAGGCCCCCGCCCGTGCCGAACTCGCTGCCGAGTTCACCCTGCCGCGCGAGGCCGCCGAACTGGCCCTGCAGACCGACCCCGACCTGTCCCGCGCGCGGCAGTACGACGACGAAAGCGTGCGCGGGTGCGCCGATCAACGAGACGGCGACCGCGAACGCCACTCCTGCGAGAATCCGATTCATGAAACCTCCACGACCCCGGTCGTGATGGCGCGGGCCGTCATGCCCGCGGATGGAACTGCCGGTGCACCTCGCGCAGGTAGCCGCGATCCAGATGAGTGTAGATGGCGGTGGTGGTCACGGATGCGTGCCCGAGCAGTTCCTGCACGACGCGCAGGTCGGCGCCGCCCTCGAGCAGGTGCGTCGCGAACGAGTGACGCAACGCGTGCGGGTGGACGTGGGCGGCGAGGTTCGCGCGCCGCGCGTGCCCGTGCAGGATCTTCCACCAGCCCATGCGCCCGAGCGCGCCGCCGCGGGCGTTGCAAAACACGCGATCGTGCCGCGCCCGTGCCGCGAGCTGCGGCCGGCCGCGTTCGAGCCACGCGCGCAGGGCCGTCGCGGCCTGGCGCCCGAACGGCACCAGCCGCTCCTTGTCGCCCTTGCCGACCACGGTGAGCACGCGCCCGGTCAGGTCCACGCCGCGGCGCTCGAGCCCGACGAGTTCGGAGACGCGCAGCCCGCACGCATACGCCAGCTCGAGCAGCGCGCGGTCGCGCAGCGCCAGCGCGCCCTCCCCCTCGGGCTGCGCGATCAGCGCCTCGATGTCGCCGATCGACAGCGCGTGCGGCAGCTTGCGCTCGCGCCGCGGCGCCGGCAGCAACGCGAGCGGATCGCCCGCGTGCCCGCCCACGCGCGCGAGGAACGCGTGGAAGCCGCGCAGCGTCGACCTGCGCCGCACCACCGTGCTTCCCGCCAGGCCGCGCCGTTGCAGGTGCGCGAAGTAGCCGTCCACGAACACGATCGTCGCCTCGCGCCACTCGGCAAGCCCGTGTCGGCCCGCGAAGGCCTGGTAGTCCGCGAGGTCCGCGCGGTAGGCGTCGATCGTGTTGACGCTCAGGCGCCGGCCCTTGCGCAGCTCGTCGAGCCAGGCCTCGATCGCGGGCGTGAGCGCCGAGGGCTTGCGCGGCGGCGCGGTGCGCACCGTGGGTGCCGGTGCAGGGCCGGGTGACGGCTTGCGTGACGGCGTGGGCGCGCTCATGCCGCTCCCTCCCGCTGCGCGAGGTGGCCCGCCACGCGCACGGCGAGAGCGTGCGGCACGCGGGCACGCGCGGCGATCTCCTCCGCCGACGCCTCGCGCAGCGCAGCCACCGAGCCGAATGCCTTGAGCAGCGCCGCCCGACGAGTCGGCCCGACACCCGGCACCGCGTCGAGCGCGCTGCCGATGCGCGCATGCGAGCGCAGCGTGCGGTGGTACTCGAGCCCGAAGCGGTGCGCCTCGTCGCGCAGGCGCTGCAGCGCGCGCAGCGCCGGCGAGCGCCGCGCGAGCCGCAGGTCGGCCAGTCCCTCGCGCACGATCGACTCCTCACGCTTGGCGAGCCCGATCATGGCCACGGGCCGGGTCGCGATGCGCGCAAGCGAGGCGCGGGCGGCGGACAACTGGCCCGCGCCGCCGTCGATCACGACCAGGTCGGGTCGCGGCAGCTCGCCCGACTCGACGCGCGTCCAGTAGCGTTCCACCGCCTCGCCGATCATGGCGAAGTCGTCGGGACCGGGACGGCGGATGCGCATGCGGCGATAGAGCGACTTGCGCGCCCGGCCGTCCTCGGACGCCACGACCGCGGCCACCGCCTGGTCGGGACCGAAGTTGGAGATGTCGAAGCACACCATGCGATGCGGCGGTGTGGAAAGTCCCAGCTCCCGCTGCAGCCCGATCACGGCGGCCGAGAAGCGCGCGCGCCGGCCGCTCGCCCGCGCCGCGAGCTGCTCCAGCGCCGCGGCGGCGTTCTTCTCCGCCACCTCGACGAGCTGGCGACCGCGCCCGCGGACAGGAGCCGAGAGCTCCACCGCGCGCCCGGCACGCCGCGACAGCGCGTCCGCGAGCGCCGCGTGGTTCACCGGCAGCGTCCCCGCCAGCACCCGGCGCGGCAGGTCGGTGCGCGCAAGCGCGTGCTGCGTGACCCAGAGCTCCACCAGCGCCGCGTCGTCGAGCCCGGTCGCGTGCTCGAGCGTGCGCGACTCCTTGCCGATCACGCGCCCCCCGCGCACGAGCAGCGTGACGACGGCGCCGCGCTCCCCGTGGCGCGCCACCCCGATCACGTCCGTGTCGCGCGGGTCGCCGGTCACCATCTTCTGTGGCACCTGGGCGCGTTCGAGCAGGCGGATCTGATCGCGCCGCTGGGCGGCCAGCTCGTAGCGCCGCGCCCCGGCCGCGCCCGCCATCTCGGCGCGCAGCCGTTCGAGGAGTTCCTCGTTGCGGCCCGAGAGCAGCAGCATCAACCCCTCGGCCATGGACCGGTATGCGGCGCGGTCGACGCGCGCGCGGCTGTAGCAAGGACCCGCGCAGCGCTTGATGTGGAAGTACAGGCACGGCCGGTCCTGGCGCCGGTAGTCCTCGAAGTTCCGGCACGTGCGCAGCGGGAAGACACGGCGCAGTTCGCGCAGCGCGCGCCGCAGGGTCTTCACGTCCGTGAACGGCCCCAGGTAGCGGGCGCCGTCGTCGCGCACGCGGCGCGTCACCGACAGCCGCGGGAAGTCGTCCTGCATCGAGAGCTTCACGAACGGAAAGCTCTTGTCGTCCTTGAGCAGAACGTTGAAGTGCGGCCGGTGCTGGCGGATCAGCGTGGATTCGAGCAGGAGCGCCTCGGCCTCGGTGTCCGTGAGGATCACGTCGAGGTCGGCCGCGCGGACCATCATCTCGTCCATGCGCGGGCGCTGCGGATCATGGGAGAGGTAGCTCCGAACCCGCACGGCGAGGCTGGCCGCCTTGCCCACGTAGAGCACTTCCCCGAGGGCGTCCTTGAACAGGTAAACCCCCGGTGCAGGCGGCAGATCCGCGATTTTTTCGGCGAGAGTGCTCAAAGCAGCCCTCCACGGCCACGAGTGGGGGTCTCGAAGCAACGACACTACACGCGCGCCCGGAAGGGAACAACGCCCGATTGTCCCAATGGGGCGCGGGCGCGCCTTCGGGCCGTGGGCCGCGAATCGTCCAACGGCCCCGTGTGTTCCCGGCCGCGTTTCCTTGACAGAAGCCGCCCCGAGGCCTTAAGTTTTTGCTGTGTTTCTGTGATACGAAATACCCGTCAGGAGGAATTCATGCCGCATCACAAGTCAGCGGCCAAGCGTGTGGTGACGAACGAAAAGAGTCGCCAGCGCAACATTGCCGCGACGAGCCGTCTCCGGTCCGCAGTCAAGGCGGTCCGTGCCGCCACCACGAAGACTGCCGGCGAGGCCGCGCTCAAGCAGACCGTCGCGGTGCTCGACCGCACCGCCAGCAAGGGCATCATCAAGCGCGAGACCGCGAGCCGCCAGAAGTCGCGGTTGGCCAAGTTCGTCGCCAAGCTGTCCGCCTGACGTAACCCGCCTGCCGTATCTCCGCCCGGCCGCCGTATTGCGCGTGTCCGTCGCGAGTCAGCTGAACGCCCAAGCCGCCGGCGCCCTCGCG
>CAIXRL010000002.1 GCA_903921835.1 Candidatus Eiseniibacteriota bacterium
AGCGTGTCCATTCCGTAGATCCTCCGCAGCGCCTCGACGATGGCGCGCGAGTCCACCGCGACGCAGCGCGACTGCGCCTCCGCGTAGCCGAACGTCCACAGGAACGACTGGATGTTCCCGTCGAACACCAGCCCGACGTACTCGCCGTCGCGGTCGATCACCGGGCTGCCCGAGTTGCCCCCGACGATGTCGGCCGTGCACACGAAGTCGAGCGACGTGGACAGGTCCACGCTGTCCCTGGCCTCCGCGACGCGCTTTGGCAGGTCGAAGGGCGAGCGGTTCCCGAACGAGTACGCGCGGTCGTACAGGCCGTAGAACGTCGTGTGCCAGGGCACGTCGGTCGTGAGCTGCGTGTACCCCGAGGCGCGTCCGTACGAGAGTCGCAGCGTGCCGGTGGCGTTCGGGTAGACGCTGTGGCCGTCCAGTTCGAAGCGCGCATGGGCGATGTTCGCCCCCTCGATGGACTCGACGCCCTCGACGTGATCCTCGAACCAGCGGCGCTGCTCCCGGTACGGTGCGTCCAGCCCCCGCGCCCACACGATCAGCGGATCGGTGGAGGCCTCGACGGCCCTGTGGCCGCCGTCGAGCAGACGCCTGCGCTCGGCGACGTCGGCGAGCTTCGTGCCGGCGAGCAGTTCGTGCACGACGTTCTTCGGCGTCCGGCCGCCGAGCGCGGCCTTTACGAACGGATTGCCCGCGCCGAGCGAATCCAGGCAGAGTTGCAGGTGAGCCGCGAGCACGAACTCCTCCATCGCCGGGTAGATGGGCGCGGGGGAGAGCAGCATGAAGCGCAGCGACGGCAGATTGGCGTCCTGGTACTCGCGGAAGCGCTTCTCGTCGGGCTTCCCGACCTCGGCGCTCTGGCGCACGATCCCGTTGGCGATGTCCACGAGCCGCGAGACGCGCGCCAGCTCGCGCAGCGCGCGCGCCCTGCCCTGCGTACGCAGCAGCATCTCCGCGTCCGCGATGCGGTCCCAGGCGCGGCCGTAGGCGGCCAGCAGTTTCGGATCCCGCGCGACCCGTGCGCGCAGCGTGGCTTCCTCGGCGCTCCTGTGCGCCAGGAATGCCGGGTCGCGGATGATCTCCAGGAAGCCGCGCTCGCGCTTGAGGTTGTTCTCGAGCCCGCGCAACGCACCGCGCGCCTGGCGGGCCTGCTCGGCGCCCTGTGCGGCGTAGGCCCGGTAGGCGGCCGTGCGCTGCTCCTGCAGCCCGATGCGCAGCGGACGCTCGACGTCGCGCTCGTACTCGAACTGCGCCACGGTGCGCGTGCGGCTGGTGCGGCCCGGGTGCCCGGACACGAACACCAGCTCGTCCTCGTGCGGGCCGCGCGTGCTCCAGCGCAGCCAGTGCTCGGGGTGCACGGGCGCGCCGTGGTCGTAGACGCGGAAGAACGCGAAGTCGAGGTCGTGGCGCGGGTAGGAGAAGTTGTCCAGGTCGCCGCCGAAGAACGCCGCCTGCTCCTCGGGCGCGCACACCAGCCGCACGTCCTTGTAGGCGCGGTACGCGTACAGCCAGTACTCGCCGCCGTTGTACAGCTCGACGGCCTCGCACTTGAGACCGGTCTTCTTCGTGGACTGCGCGACGATGCGCGAGAGCGCAGCCTTGCGCTGGCCGTTCCGCGTCTCGATCGCCGCCTGCGGGTCGATCGCCGCGTTCACTTGGGCCGTCACGTCCTCCATGGTCCACAGGACCTTCAGCTCCAGGTCGGGGCACGGCATCTCGGCCGCCGCCGTGCGCGCGAAGAAGCCGCCCTTGAGGTAGTCGTGCGCGGGCGTGGAGAGCTTGGCGAGCTGGCCCATGGCGACGTGGTGGTTGGTGAGCACCAGGCCGTCCGGGGAGACGAACGCTCCCGAGCCGCCGCCAAAGTTCACGCTCGCGCGCTGCACGTGCTCGATCCACTCGCGCGTCGGCGCGAACCCGTAGTGCTGCCGCAGCAGGGGCAGCGGCAGGTTGTCGAAGGTCCACATGCCCTCGTCGGCGAGGGCGGGAGCGGCAAGGGCCAGGAACGCCGCCGCGAGGAATGCGAATCGAATGCGCATGGGAAAGCGTCCTGCCGGTGGGCCCGGCCTCAAGGTCAGCTCAGGACGCGAAGGATGGAGTTCGCGGGAAACGCCCGGCGACGGCTGGCCGCCAGACTTGCGCAGCTTGCGCACTCCGGCTCCCTTGTGGCAACGCGCGCGGCACGAACGCGCCCGCTGGCGGGACGAGTGGGGGTGCAAGTCGCCGCCCGGGCGACCCGGGCAGCGGGTTCAGGCGTCGACGACCGTGCTCACCACGAAAGCGGGCGGATGCTCCATGTGCTTCTTGACGGTGCACTGCTCGGCCGCGCGGACGAGCGCGCCGTGGTACCTGGAGGGGAAGCCCGGCGGTACGTGGATGTCCATGTCGATGCGCACGACCATCCCGGTCGCGGGGTCGGCCTCGGTGTGCTGCGTCAGCGTGATGCCCTCGGTGGGGATGTTTCGCTGGCGGCAGAAGCCGAGCACGTAGACGCCGGCGCAGGTGCCGAGCGCGGCGAGGAACATCGCGAACGGCGTGGGCGCGGAGCCCTCTCCGCCGGAGTGGGCAGGCTGGTCGGTCGCCACGGTGTAGGCCCCGAAATCCGCGTTCACACGCAGGCCGCCGGGGAAGGTGATGGTGAGGTCCATTCGACGTGTTCCTTTCTCGGGATGGGGGCGATCCGCCTCCCGCACACTCGTGAGAGGCTCGTCCCGCCCGCGGGATTCTCGCCCGTAACACGCCGCAGCGCGAACGCGGCGGCAGGGCCAGCCACGGCGGCAGGGCCTGCTCCACGTGCGCACCCGACGCGTCTGCGCCCCCGGCACCCGCGCGGGCGCTTCCGGGCGCGCCGTGGGCGGCGGGCGGGCCCGGTCATGCCCCCCGGGGGAAACGCGCGCGAGGCGGGGTGCGCCGCGGCTCAATTGGCGCGTGGGCGCGTGAATCAAGGCCGAAATGCGAGTCGCCTGGTGCGGCAGGCGCGGGTCTCGGCTCCGGCTCGCGGGCCTGCCGGCTTGAGTGCGGGAGCCATCGCGCCGACAATGCGGCGGTCGTGCGGCCGACCAGCGCCACGCGATCGTGCCGGAGACCTCGTGCGACGACAGGAGCTTGGCCATGCCGATTGACCGGATACCACCGCAACCTGCCAGCAGTACCCCCGTGCCTCGCATGCTGCTGGTCGCGCTCGGGCACCCGCTCCGTCACGACGACGGCGTGGCGGCCAGCGTGCTCTCGCTGGTCTCGCCGCGTGCGGGCGTGGATCGCCGCGTGATCGTGCAGCCGCCGCCCGACATGGCCACCGAGCTTCGCCGCTACGACGAGGTCGTGTTCGTGGACACCGACACGCTGGCCGAGCATGCGACCGTCGAGCCGCTAGTGATGCGGCCCACGCCCGGCGTGGCGATCGGGCATTCGCTGCGGCCGGGCGAGGTCGTGACGCTGGCGCGCTACGCGTACGGCTTCACGGGCCGCGCGTGGCTTTGCTGCGTGCCGGTCCGCCAGTCCGAGACCGGCGTGGACGAGGGCGTGGAGTCCGCGGCCCACGTCCGCGCCGCGGCCGCCGCGCTCCACGAGGCATTCCCCGCGTCGCTGGGCTACGCGGGCAGCGTGAGTTCGGGCGGCTGAGCGGCGCGGCGCTCGGGATGAGGATGAGCCACTCTTCGCCGCCGGTGCGGTTGCGAACGGCGCACGATGGCCGCCGCGGCCTTGCTCCGCCGCGGCGATCTCGATTGCGGGGGTGATGAGATGAGACCCATCCGGGTGGTCGCCGGGCTGTTCGCCCTCGTGGCGTGCATCGCCTCGTGCGCGAGTCCCGCGCGACTGGCCCGCCAGAGTGACGAGGCGCTCGCCCACGGGGACCTGAGCAAGGCCTACGATCGCGCGCTGCGCGCGGTCGAAAAGGATCCGCAGAACGCGGCCGGCCGCGAGGCCTACACGGCGGCCGGCAGCCGTGTCGCGGCGGACTATCGCGGCCGCGTGCTCGCCACCGCCGCGCTCGACACGCTCGCCGCCGCCGACCTCGCGCTCGCGTTTCGCGACTTCCGCCTGGAGGTCGCACGGCACGGCTCACCGCTCGAGAGCGCGCCGGAGTACGAGCGTGCGGAGCCGATCCTGCTGGCCAGCGCCGCGCGGACGCACTTCCGCGGCGGCCGCGCCCAGATGACGGCGCGGCATCCGCGGCTGGCCTATCGCGAGTTCTCGGCGTGCCTGCGCTACCAGCCCGCTTTTCCTGACGCCGAACGCCGCCAGGCGCAGGCGTGGAACTCGGCCGTGTCACGGGTGGCGGTGCTGCCGTTCACCGATGGCGTCTCCGTGGATGGCCTCGCACAGGCGGTGGAGCGCAGCATCGTGAGCGAGATCGCGACGCGTCTCGAGAAGAACTTTCAATTCACGCAGCTCGTTCCCGCCGACTCGGTCGAGCAGCGCGGGACGCTTTCGCAGCTGCGCGAGGGCTCCCGGGAGGACGCCCGGGAGGTCGGCCGTCGCGTCGGCGCCGACCTGGTGGTGGTGGGGCACCTGCTGGGCATGCGCTCGACCGACAGCACGCGCGAGCCGAACGTGTCCGTCTACCGCCGCCTCGAAGGCAAGGACGAGCAGGGCAACGCGGTCGTCACGTGGAAGGAGAGCGTGATGACCGTCGTGACGCGCGACCGGGAGGTCACGGTCAGGTACGCTTTCGATGTGATCGACGTTCGCAGTGGTGCGGTGGTGTTGCACCGCGACAAGGAGGCGCACGCCGCCGCGCGTGTGGCGTGGACCGGCTTCCGTCCAGAGGAGGATTGCGATCACTACTCGCTGCTGCCGCCCGACGTGCGCGCCGCGAGTCCCGACCGCGCACGGCAGGTGGATGCGGGGTGGAAGGAGCGCATGGGATCCTGGACGCTGCCCGAGTTCCTGAAGAGCGCGCGCAGTGACCGCGAGCGGGCGCACTACTCGCCCCGCTACCGCCGCGAGTTTCACGGCGATACGCGCCTGCACCCGGTCTGGCTCGGCGAGCTGCCCGGCGAGGGTGAGCTGGCGTTCGTGGCGCTCGAGGGCGCGTGGCGCCCGGTCTACGATGCGCTGATCGAACTGGACCGAATGGAGTAACTCGACGGCGTGGCGCCTTGCTCGTCAGCGCGCGGCGTCCGAAACGACGCGAACGTGGCCCCCGTCGATCCCCACGGCTCCCGAGAGTCCC
>CAIXRL010000003.1 GCA_903921835.1 Candidatus Eiseniibacteriota bacterium
ACGTTCAACTGGAGCGCCGACCAGCCCGCCTCGGGCGGACAGATTCAGTTCTATCGCTGGCGGCTCGACGGCAACGTTTTCGACGACACCCAGAGGACGAACGAGGACACGGATTGGTACCACTGGAGCGCCCCGGCCCTGGCCACGACCTCGTGTCGCATCGGACCCTTCCAGCCGGGCTTTCAGCGATTCCTCTATATCGAGGCGCAGGACGAAAACGGTTTCAAGAGCCTGGTGACCATTGTCCTTTCTCCCATCGAGCCGACGTTTGCGGCGAACCTGCTCATCGTGAACGACACGCGATCCGACCTGGACCAGTTCAACTCGGTTGGGAACCTGATCCCGTACACGGGAGCCTGGCCGTCCGCCACCGAACTCGATACGTTCCTGTTCGCGCGCGGCGGTTACCCGTGGCGTAACACGCAGAGGCCTGCGACATCGTTCCCGGGCCTGTTCGCGGGCTACTCGTTCGACACGTACGACACGCGCCCGACGGCTGGCAGTACCGGGCTGCCGTCGCTGAGCGAACTGGGCAGGTACCGGCACGTCGTCTGGATCGTGGATTCGAAGGGCGGTTCGAACACCATGCCGCTGACCGGCCCGAATCCGATGTCCGCGCTTCGCTACATGTGTTCACCGAACCGTCTGAATACGCTCGGCAACTACGTCGCGGCGGGCGGATTGGTGTGGCTTCTCGGGGGTGACGCCGCCAAGGCCTCCCTGCAGGGATACAACGTCGCGGGCAATGACCAGCCAGCCCACACCATCACGATCTACGCCAACGCCGCCCCCTATTCGGAGCTGATCCCGGGCCGCCTGATGTACGACGCCGCGCACTGGCAGGTGGAAATGGCGGTGCAGCCGCCCACGTTTGCGTATACCCACGTCATCAAGTCGGCCAGGGTGCCGAGCATGCCGTGGACCAGTCCCGGCTGGCAGTTCTCGCGGCCCATCTCGAGCCCGGACTACAGCCAGTTGCCGAACTCGCCCATCCCGGGGTACGCGCTGAACGGCCTGCGTCCGAAGTCGGTGGCGCTCGGCGATTCCGTGCCGCCCACCCGTTCCCTGACGGGAGGGGACCCGGCGCGGTTCCTGACGCCCGGGACGTTCGACGCGGAGTACCTGACCCAGCCGACCCAGATCATCGAGGACTATGATCCGGATCCGGTCAATGTGAACTATAAATCGGCGCTCGACACGCTCATGGAGGTGAAGGGTACGTCGTTGGTGCAGGGCAATCTGCCGGTGGCGATGACGTACTATCACGGCGTCCTCTCGCCCGAGTTCGTCTTCAGCGGCTTCAACTGCTGGACGTGGAATCGCACGGACGATATCAAGCTGGTCGACTTCGTGCTGCAGCAGATCTGGCACATGCCCCACAATGACGCTGCCCGCTTGGCCCCGCAGAGCGGCGCCCGTCCGGCGGTCCAGTCACAGGCGCGGCCACGCTCCGCGGCCGTCCCGGCCGCGGCGGTGTCCCGCCTTCCGAACGCCCGGCCCGCGGGCCGATGATGGGGCCGAACGCAATGTCACGCTGGCAGGCGCGGCTTGCCGCAGCCGTGGGTTCGGCAGACTTCCCGTGGGGTCTTCCGGCAGGTTGTCCGCGGGCGGGCGGCCTTGCGGGGCTACGGACGCACGGCCGCGCACGGTCCGGATTTCACGCGTGCCTGCCGCGC
>CAIXRL010000004.1 GCA_903921835.1 Candidatus Eiseniibacteriota bacterium
CCGCTCGGCTCGGCATCCTGCCTCGCGTTCGCTGCATCCAGTCGCGGCTCCCGCCATCCCTGGCTCCGCCGCTCCTCGGACGCACCGCCTGCGGGCACACCCGCTGCCGGACCACTGAACGCCAGCCAGCCCGGAGTATTCATGAACCGCGAGCCGAGAGTGCGAGATGTGCGTCGGACGCAAGAAGATCGGCCGGCCGGACCCACCTTCGGTGGGTACCCCGGAACCGTGTTGTCCACACGATGAGGACAGCGGCCGGTCGAGCTTCGCAGCGGATGACGCGCAGATCGCGCTCGCAGGCCGCGGGCTCACGAATGATCCGGGCTAGATGAGGATCAGTACCATAAGGAGACGCATGGCCAAGCCGAGTCGGCAGAAGTCGCAGGTGCAGGAGTATGTCGAGGCCCTCGTGGTCGCGGGCGTGCTCACGCTGTTCCTGCGCGAGTTCGTCATCCAGGCGTTCCGCATTCCGTCCGAATCCATGTGCGATACGCTCCTGGTCGGGGACTTCCTTTTCGTGAACAAGCTCGAGTACGGTCCCAAGATCCCGTTCACGCACATCCGGCTGCCCGGCTACCGCAAGCCTACCCCCGGCGACGTGATCGTCTTCGATTTCCCACCCGACCCGAGCAAGCAGTTCATCAAGCGCTGTGTCGCCGTGGGCGGCCAGACGGTCGAGGTCCGGCACAAGGACGTCTGGGTGGACGGCAGGAAGCGCCCGGAGCCGTTCGCGAAGCACATCTCGCCGACCGAGGACCCCGAGGGCTACACGAATCGCGACAACTACCGGCCGCCCACGGTGCCGCCGGGCCAGCTGTTCATGATGGGAGACAATCGCGACAACTCCTACGACAGCCGGTTCTGGGGCCCCGTGGAGATGGATCTCGTCAAGGGCCACGCGATGTTCATCTACTTCTCGACCAGCGGCGACCAGTGGTGGAACGGGTTCTTCAACGTCCGGTTCGACCGGATGTTCCGCCCCATCCGCTGAGCGCCAACTCCGGGAGCGTCATGGCCAGGGTGAAACCGAAGTCGAAGTCCAAGCCGAAGTCGCAGGTGCAGGAGTACCTCGAGGCGCTCGTGTCCGCGGGGCTGCTGACGCTGTTCCTGCAGGCGTTCTTCGTGCAGGCGTTCCGCATTCCGTCCGAGTCCATGCTCGACACGCTGCTCGTCGGCGATTTCCTGTTCGTCAACAAGCTCGAGTACGGCCCGCGCATACCGTTCACGCACTTCCGCCTGCCGGGCTACCGCAAGCCCCACCCGGGGGACGTGATCGTGTTCGACTGGCCGCCCGACCCGAGCAAGCAGTTCATCAAGCGCTGCGTGGCCGTGGGCGGGGAGACGGTCGAGATCCGGCGCAAGAACCTCTGGGTGGACGGGCGTGAGCGCAACTTCCCGCAGGCGCACCACGTCGACCCGTCCGAGCACCCCGAGGGCTCCGATCCGCGCGACAACTACCGCGCGCCGACGGTACCGCCCGGGTGCCTGTTCATGATGGGGGACAACCGCGACAACTCGCTCGACAGCCGCTTCTGGGGTCCCGTGGACATGGGACTCGTCCAGGGGCACGCGATGTTCATCTACTTCTCGACCAGCGGCGATCAGTGGTGGAACGGCCTCTTCAACATCCGGTTCGACCGGATGTTCCGCCCGATCCACTGACCTCCGACGGCCCGTCGGTGCGCGCGCGGGACGCCGCGCGTACGGGTCTGTACGTGCACGTGCCGTTCTGCGCCGTGCGTTGCACGTACTGCCACTTCGCGACCGCGGTGTTCGAGCACGGCCTGCTCGAGCGCTGGCTGGCGGCGCTCGAGCGCGAGGCGGCGTTGCGCGCTCCGCTGGCGGGCGGCACCCGGTTCACGTCCGTGTTCTTCGGCGGCGGCACGCCGTCCGCGATCTCGGCGCGGCACTTCTCGCGCCTGTGGGACGCGTTGCGCCGGAACTTCACGCTGGCGCCGGACGCCGAGGTGACGCTCGAGGCGAACCCCGAGAGCGTGCGCCCCGCGCTGCTCGACGCGTGGGCCGCGGCGGGCGTCAACCGCCTCTCGCTCGGGGCGCAGAGCTTCGAGCCCGACGCGCTGCGCGTGCTGGGCCGCGTGCACGACGAGCACCGCCCGGGCGAGGCGCTCGCGCTCGCGCGCCGTCACGGGTTCGAACGGCTCTCGCTCGACCTCATGTACGGCTGGCCGGGACACACGCTGGAGGCGTTCGAGCGCAGCCTGGACCGCGCGCTCGCGTTCGATCTCGAGCACCTCTCGGCCTACGCGTTCATCCCCGATCGCGGCAATCCGCTGGGCGACGCGGTGCTGGACGGTCGCGCCGAGGTCGTGGACGACGACACGCAGGCGCGCATGTACGGCACGTTTCTCGCGTGGGCGCGGGCCGCGGGGCTGCACCCGTACGAGACGTCCAACGTGAGCCGGCCGGGTGCGGAGGCGCGTCACAACCTGGTCTACTGGCTGCGCCGCGAATACCTCGGGCTCGGGCCGTCGGCGCACTCGCTCTGGGCGGGGGATCGCTGGGGCAACGTGCCCGACACGGCGCAGTGGGCGGCGGTGCTCGAGGCGGGCGAGGCGCCCGACGTCGCGCGCGAGCGCGAGAGCGCGACCAGCGTTGCGGAGGAGGTCGTGATGCTCGCGCTGCGCCTCGCGACCGGGCTCCGCCCCGCGGATTACACGCCCTTGACGTGGGCCGCGGTGGAAAGGCGCTTCGGCGCAGCGCTCGCCGCGGCCGTGTCCGGGCGCCGATTGGAGCGCACGGAGCAGGGTTGGCGCGTTCCGCCGGAGGCGCGTTTCGTGGCCGACGACGTCATCGCCTGGGTCGCGGCCCGGGGCCGGGATTGACGGGGGTGCGCCGGCTCCCTAAATTCGTCGGCATGATCGATCCGACCCTTCCGGGGCGCGTGACGCCCGGCGACCCAGACCTCTCCGACCGCCAGCGTGCCGTCTTCCGCACGCTCGTCGACCTGCACGGCCGTGACGCCCGGCCGGTGGGCTCCGATCGCATCGCCTCCGAAGGGCCGCTGCGGCTCTCGGGCGCGAGCGTGCGCGGCGTGCTCGCCGAGCTCGAGCACTACGGGCTGCTCGAACGCGTCCGCGGCGGCGTGACCCGCGTGCCCTCGTCGCTGGGCTACGACTACTTCGTGCGGGCGCTCGTCGAGCCCGCGGTGCTGCCACGCGAGGTGATCGAGGCCATCGACGCCCAGTTCGCGGATTCGGCGCGCGACGTCGAGCGCTTGCTGCAGGAGGCGTCGCGCCTGCTGGCCTCGCTCACGCACCAGCTCGGGCTGGCGCTGGCCGCCTCGCTCGAGGAGGAGGTGCTCACCGCGCTCGACCTCGAGCCGCTCGGGGAGCGCCGCGCCCTGCTCGTGCTCGGCCTTGGCGGGCACGTCGCGCGAACGCTCGTGCTCGAGCTGGCGACGCCGCTCGAACGCGGTTCGCTCGAGCTGGTCGAGAGCGTGCTGCGCGAGCGGTTGCTCGGTCGCTCGCTCGGCGAGGTGCGTGCGCGGCTCGCGCAGGATCCCGAGCTGGCACGCGACACGGCCGTGCGCATGGTCGTGCGCGCCGCCGCGGCATCGTGGACGCGGCCGGTCGAGACGCCCCTGCTGGCGGCCGGTGCGATGCACATCGCGCGACAGCCGGAGTTCGCCAGTCCCCGGCACCTCGGGCCCGTGCTCGAGGCGGTGGAGAGCGGCAGGCCGTTGAATCGCCTGCTCGTCTCCGGCATCCAGGGGCAGGTGGGTGTCCGCGTGGGCCTCACGGCGGACGCGGGCCTGGCGTCCTGCAGTCTCGTGAGCTTCACGCTGCCGGGCTCCATCCCCGGCGCGGTGGGCGTGCTCGGCCCGCTCCGCATGGACTACGCCTTCACGCTCGCCGTCGTGGATACGGTGGGCTCCCGCGTCGCCGACCTGCTTTCGGCCTGAACGGGCTGCGGCCCTTCGGCCGCCTCGAGCGCCGAAGTGCCGAAGCAGGGGTCGGCCGCGACGCGCACGGACATCCGGAAAGGAACCTGCATCACCATGATCGAAGATCGCGACGCCGTTTCCGGCGATGGCGCCGGGGGCGGCGCGAACCCGGCGCCGGGCTCGGACCTCCCGATGGAGGCGCCCGAGTCGTTGCCGGGGATCGAGGCCGCTGCGACCGGGATCCCGGCCGGAGAGGCGACGTCCGCCGACGAGGGCGTGGACTACAAGGACCGCTGGCTGCGCACCGAGGCCGATCTGCAGAACTTCCGCCGCCGCGCCGCGCGCGATCGCGAGGAGGCCGTGGCGCGTGCCCAGGAGAACGTGCTGCTCGACGCGATCGGCGTGCTCGACGATCTCGAGCGTGCGCTGGCTGCGCTGACGCCCGAGCAGGCGGCGGAGCCGTGGACCCAGGGTGTGGCCCTGACCGCACAGCGCATGCGCGATCTGCTCGGCCGCTGGGGCGTCCGCGAGATCGAGGCGGTGGGCCAGCCCTTCGACCCTGCCGTGCACGAGGCCCTGCTCGAGATCGACGCTCCCGAGGGCGTGGCGCCCGGCGCCGTTGCCCAGGTGATCATGAAGGGCTATCGCCGGCTCGAGCGCGCGCTGCGCGCCGCCCGCGTCGTGGTCGCGAAGTCGCTGGCGGGGGACTGACCATGGCCAAGCGCGATTACTACGAGGTCCTCGGCGTGGCCCGCGGGGCGGGCGAGGACGAGATCAAGAAGGCCTACCGCAAGGTGGCGATGCAGTTCCATCCCGATCGCAATCCGGGGGACAAGGACGCCGAGTCCAGGTTCAAGGAGGCGACCGAGGCCTACGAGGTGCTGCGCGAGGCCGACAAGCGCGCGCGCTACGACCAGTTCGGACACGCGGGCGCGGGTGGCGGCGCGGGTGGCGGCGCCGGTGGCGGCGCCGGCTACGATTTCAGCGGCAGCGGCTTCGATCTCGCCGACGCGCTGCGCGCGTTCATGCGCGACTTCGGCGGCACGGGCGGCAGCGGCTTCGAGGACCTGTTCGGCGGTGGTGGCGGCGGAGGAGGTGGCGCCCGGGGTCCGGGCCGCGGCGACGATCTGCAGGTGCGCCTGCCGCTCACGCTGGAGGAGATCAGCGCGGGCGTCGAGAAGAAGATCCGCGTGAAGCACCTCAAGCGCTGCGCCACCTGCGAAGGGCGCGGTGGCAAGGGCGAGAAGTCGTGCACGCAGTGCCATGGCCGCGGCCAGGTGCGTCGCGTGCAGCAGACCATGTTCGGGCAGTTCGTGAACGTCTCGGCCTGCCCACGGTGCGAGGGTGAGGGCAGCATCGTGAACGAGCCGTGCCGCGCGTGTGGCGGCGACGGGCGGGCGAGCGAGACCGAGACCGTCTCGGTCAAGGTGCCTCCGGGTGTCGCGAGCGGGAACTACATTCCGCTGCGCGGCCTCGGGGACGCCGGCCGTCGCAGCGGTCCCGCGGGCGACCTCGTCGTGCTGATCGAGGAGAAGGAACACGACGTCTTCGAACGCCATGGTGACGACCTCGTCGTGGACGTCCCCGTCTCGTTCGTGACCCTCGCGCTGGGCGGCAAGGTGGAGGTGCCCATGCTCGGCGGCCAGGCGCACACGCTGGACGTGACCGCGGGAACCGCGAGCGGGCACGCGACGCGGCTGCGCGGCAAGGGACTCGCCGGACTTCGCGGCGGCCGCGGCGACATGCTGGTGCGATTGCTCGTCTGGGTTCCCACGAAACTCACGGGCGCCGAACGCAAGCTGCTCGAGGAGCTGCGACGCGGCGAGGGCTTCAAGGCGCCACGGCCGTCGCGCTCGCTGTTCGAGCGCGTGAAGGACGCCTTTGGCGGCTGACGGCGCGCCCTCGGTCGTGCGCATCGCGTCGCTCGCCGGTCATGACGGCGAGATCGTGATCGCGGGGGAGGAGGCGCACTACCTCGCGCGCGTCGTGCGCGTGCGGGTCGGCGAACGCGTCACCGCCACCGACGGCCGGGGCGCACTCGCGACGCTCGAGGTGCTCGAGACCGGAGCGTCGGTCCGCGCACGCGTCCTCGACAGGGGGCGGCAGGAGCGCCCTGCCACACTCGAACTCTGGTGCGGCGCCCCCGAGGGCGACCGCGCCGACTGGCTGATCGAGAAGCTCGGCGAGCTGGGGGTCGCGGCGTTCGTGCCGGTGCAGTGCGAGCGCGTCCGCTGGGAGCGCGCCGGGGCGAAGCGCGAGCGCTGGGAGCGGCTCGCGACCGCGGCTCTGCGGCAATCCCGGTCCGCGTGGCAGCTCGAGGTGCGGCCGCCTGTGGCGCTGGCGGATGCCGTGCGGGAACTGGCCGGGCCCGGGTCGCGCTGGGTCTGCCGGCCGGACGGAGCGCCCTGGGCGGAGGCGCGCCACGGCGCGCTCCCCGGGCGCTTCGTGGCCGCGATCGGGCCCTCCAGCGGCTTCACCGATGGTGAACTCAAGTTGCTGGCGGACAGCGGGTTCGCGTCAGTCGCATTGGGCCGATCCCGGCTCAGGACCGAGACAGCAGCCATCACCATGGCAGCGCTCTGGGCGGCTGCCGATAACGGCTGAGTCCGGGACTTGTCAGCCCGGTCACCAGCCGCGCTGGGCGCAGCGCCCTTGACGCTTGCGGCATATGGACCTAAGCTGCCTCGCGCGATTTCCGATTTGCCACGCATCCGGATGTCCTTCCGCACGCCGCACTCTTTTCTTGACTCCTCTGCGGGAGAGTTCCGTCGAGAGGGGGGAATTTATTGCCAGGTATCAGGGTGAAGGACGGTGAGTCCTTCGAGAGCGCCCTGCGTCGATTCAAGAAGAAGTGTGAGAAGGC
>CAIXRL010000005.1 GCA_903921835.1 Candidatus Eiseniibacteriota bacterium
CGACCCGGGCGGTACGCCGCTCTCGAGCTGGACGCTCGCGGAGCCGTCGGGCAACGTGACCGCGATTGCGGTGGACGACTCGGGCCGCGTCGCGGTGGCGCTCGAGAGCGCGACGGGCGACGAGGTGCGGCTGCACTCGCGCGACGGCGCGCTGCTCGCGCGGCTGCGCGACGTCCGGTCTCCGCGTGCGCTCGCGTTCACGCCCGACGGTGCGTTGCTCGTCGCCGAGGCCGACGCGGGCCACGTCCGCAGCTTCCGCCTCGCGCCGCCACGAGGGGAGTGAGCGTGCGGCGCGCGTGCGCCGCGCTCGCCGCTCTGGCGCTGTTCGGGTGCGGCGCGGCCCGGACGGCGCGGGCATCGGTGAGCGCGGCGGACCCTGCGTGCGGCGTGTTCGCACTGACGCGCAGCGCCGGCGGCGATCGCTGGACGCTGCCGCATGGCTTCGTGCGCGCGGGCAGCGATTCGCTGTGGACGCGCCACGGTCCGCTGCGCCGCGACCACGACTACGTGCTGGACGCGCTGCGCGGGGAGGTGCGGCTGCTGACGCCTCCTGCCCCCGGCGAAACGCTGTGGGTGGCGTCGTGCTGGCTGCTCTTGCCGCCGCCGCTGGAACTGTTCCGCCACCGCTTTCAGCCGCTGCCGGCGGCCACGGGGGCGAGTGGCGCGCGCGATACGTCCCAGGCCGCGCCGCCACGCCCTTCGACCGGCCGCGACCTCACGACGCAGCCCGCCGGCGCCTCGCTCGCCGTGACCGGCAACAAGACCATCGCCGTCGAGTTCGGTTCCTCGCAGGACGCGGCGCTGCGGCAGTCGCTCGACCTCGCCGTGGCGGGTACGCTGGCGCCTGGGGTGGAGCTGACGGGCGTGCTTTCGGACCGCAATACGCCGCTCGGCGTCGCGGGCAGCACGCAGGACCTGCAGTCGCTCGACCGCGTGCTCATCGAGCTGCGCGCGCCGCACGCATCGGCGGCGCTCGGTGACGTTCCGCTGGCCGTGGAGCAGGGCCAGTTCGCGCGGCTGAGCCGGCAGGTCCAGGGCATGCGCGGCGAGTGGCACCAGGGTGGCTTCACCGGCGCGCTCGCCGCAGCCAGCGCGCAGGGGGAGTACTTTCGCGCGCAGATCGCCGGGGTGGACGGACTGCAGGGGCCGTACCGGCTCACGGATCGCAACGGCGCCGCCGGCATCTCCATCGTCGCGGGCAGCGATGTGGTGACGCTGGACGGGCAGCGTCTCGCGCGCGGCGAGAGCGCGGACTACTCCATGGACTACGAGCAGGCCCGGATCACGTTCACGAACCGTCGCCCGATCTCGTCCAGCTCGCGCATCACGATCGAGTACCAGTACGCGCTCAATCGTTACCGGCGCAACGTCTCGGCGTTCTCGGGCGAATGGCGGGGGACGCGGGGGCGGCTCTACACGGCTGCGGTCACCGAGTCCGACGATCGCGGCCGGCCGCTCGGCGGCACCCTGGACCCGAACGATCTGGCCGCGCTCGCCGCCGCCGGCGATTCCGCCGCGCGTGCCATCGGGCCCGGCCTGGTGGCGGGCCTCGGCGACTACGACACCGTGCGCGTGGTCGTGGACGCGACGCACACGCAGGTGGTCGTCGCGTACGCGGGGCCGGATTCCGGACGCTTCACGGCGCGGTTCGCACTCGTCGCGCAGGGTGCCGGCGACTACGCGGACTCGGTCATCGTCTCCGGAATCACGGTCTACCGCTGGGTCGGCGCCGGCCACGGCGCGTACGTGCTCGGGCGCGCGCTGCCGCCGCCCGAGACGCACCAGCTGGCGACCCTGGGCGGCTCCGGAGAGCTGGGCGCGCTCGTGTTCGACGCCGAGGGCGCGTTCTCGCGCCACGACCTGAACGCGGCCTCGACGCTGGACGACGGGGACAACGCGGGCGGCGCGGGGCGCGCCTCGCTCACGCTCGAAGGCCGCGCGGGCGCGCTGCCCGGACGTGCGGGGCTGCAGGTCGGGGCGCGCTCCGTGGGACGGCGCTTCGCGCCGTTCTCGCGGCTCGAGCAGCCGTTCGCCGAGGAGGACTGGGGCCTGCCCGCGGGGGCCGACCTGGACCACCAGCGCCGCGCGGACGCGGCCGCGTACTGGAAGCCGCGGACGGGGGCGGAGCTGCGCGGCGGCGTCGGCCGGCTCGAGACGCCCGACGGCTTTTCCGGCGCGCGCCGATCGGTGGAGTGGACGGCGGCCGGGGTCACGCGCACGCACGCCCTGTGGCTCGACACCGACGGCACGCTCGCGGGCGCGCGCTTCGGCGCCGCCGGGCGTCGTCACCTGCTCGCCGACGCCGTCCGCACCGGCCGCTGGCTCGTGCCGGCGCTGAAGTTCGAGCACGACGACCGCCGGACGCCGGGCGACTCCGTGGCCACGCGCGATCGCGCCGGCGAGCTGTCCGGCGAGCTCGCGAGCGGCGCCGCCACGCGCTGGCACCTGCGTCTCGGGCTGGGCGGGCGCTTCGACCGGCACGATGCCGATATCACGGTGACGGAGCAGCGCGCGACCACGTGGCGGGCCGGCGCGGAGAGTCCGGCCGGCGGCGCGCTCGGCGTCTCGGCCAGCGCCCAGCGCCGCAGCGTACGCGACGTCGCCACGGGTTCGCGGTCGCTTTCCGACCTGGCGAGCGTGCGACTGCGTGGCGAGCGGCGGCCGTGGGGACTCTCGGGCGTTCTCGACGTGGAGCTCACGGGTGAGGCGGACAACCGGCGGTTGCGCACGCTCACCTACGTCGGTCCGGGGCGCGGCGTGTACGACGCGCTGGGCAACTTCGTCGGGACCGGCGAGTACGACCTGCTCCTGGTCGTGAGCCCGGAGCTGGATCGCTTCGCGCGCCTGGCGACCAGCGCGCGCGCGGCGTGGCAGTTCGGCTCGGGTGACGCCTGGCGTGGTTCGCGACTCGACCTGACCTTCGAGGACGAGGCGCGGCGACGGGGTGGTCCACGCGCGGCCGACGTGTTCCTCGGCGCGGGGCCCGCGCTCGGCGACCCGGCGCTGCTGCTCGGCTCGCTCACGCAGCGGCTCGAGGGTGATCTCGCGCCGGGCTCGCGCGGGGCGGCGCTGCATCTGCGCGCCGAGCGGATCGTCTCCGCCGACCGCACCTACGGCAACTTCACGCAATCGAGCGACAAGCGCAGCGGTTCGCTGCGCTGGCGGGCCCGCCCCACGTCGGTGCTGACCGCGGAGGCGCAGGCGCAGCTGCAGTGGCAACGCGCGGCGCAGCAGGTGACGACCGGTGCCGGCTACGCGCGCACGCTGATCGAACAGAACGCGACCGCGCAGCTGGTGTGGCAGCGCGGGCCCGCGCTGCGCGCCGCGGGCGCGCTCGAGTTCGACCTCGCCAGGCCCGTGGGCCAGCCCGAGGCGACGCGCACGGTGCGAATCGGCCCCGACCTGGGCGCCAACGTCGGCGCGCGCGGGCGCGCGGAACTCACGCTGCGCCGGGCGTTCGTCTCCGGCCCGCCCGCGGTGGGACTGCTGCCGAGCGCGGATCCTGCGGGTTTCGCGCGCTGGGACGGCACGGCGCGCTTCGACCTGCGCCTGCACGAGACCACGACGTTCGGCGTGACCGGTAGCGTGCGCGCGAGGCCCGGCCTGGCCGCGATCGTGAACGGCCGCGCCGAGGTGAGGGCGTTCTTCTGATGCGCCGCCCGCCCGCAATCCTGGCCGCCCTCCTCGCGCTGGTGCTCGGCGTCGCCCCGTCGCGGCCCGCGGCGGCGGCGCGCCTCTCGCTCACCGGCTGGCCGGGGCCCAGGGTCGCGGCCGAGGGCCTGCTGCAGGGCGCGCTGCGCGCGCCGCGCGATTCCGTGGCGCTGGCCGTGGCGCTGGCGCGGCTCTCGGCGTCGCTGCAGGGTGACGGCTGGCTCGATGCGCGACTCGCGGCGCGCTGGGACGACAGCGGAGAGCCCGGGCTCGAGGTGCGGGTGACGCCGGGGGGGCGCTACCGCTGGGGCGGGATCGCCGTCGACCTTGCGCCTGCGGACTCGGCGGTGTTCGCGGCCGCATTCGCCGGCCTGCCCGGCGCACACGCCTCGCCGTCGGCGCTGGCGGATGCGATCGCGGCCGCGGTGGACGGCGCGGAGGCTGGCGGGTACGCGTGGGCGTCCCTCGGCGTGAGCGCGTGGGACGCCGACTCGGGCCGCGTGCGCGTGCGTCTCACCGGTGCGCTCGGCCCGCGCGTCACCGTGGCCGATGTGCGCGTGGACGGTCTTGCGGTCACGCGCCCGGAGGTGGCCGAAAAGGCGATGGGCCGGCTGCGCGGGCTGCCCTACGATCCGCTGGCCGCGCGGCTCGCGACGCGCCGGCTCGAGAACCTCGGTATCTTCCGCAAGGTCGAGTACCTCGGGATCGCGGGCCGCGGCGACTGGCGCGAGGGCGTGCTCCACTGGCGTGTCGAGGAGCCGCGCTACAACACGTTCGAGGGCGCCGTGGGCGTCCAGGGTACGGCCGGTGTGGTGGGGTTGGCGAAGCTCGGGCTCGGCAACCTGCTCGGGACCGCGAGGTCGATGGCGCTGTCGTGGCAGTCGAGCGGCCGCGGCCTGAGCGATTTCGGGGCGCGCTACGTCGAGCCGATGCTGTTCGGAAGGGCGCTGCGCCTGGAGGGAGCCTTGCAGCAGCAGATGCAGGACACGTTGTTCACGCGCTTCCGCTGGGGCGCCCGCGCGCGGGTCGCACTGGGCGAACGCCTGACCGCCGAAGCGGGCTACGAGGACGAACGCGTCGTGCAACCGCTCGGCGATGTGCGGGACGCCGATGCCCAGAACACGTCCTTCACGCTGGATCGCGATGGCCGGGACGAGGCGCGCGCGCCGCGCCGCGGTACGCTCGCGCGGCTGGAGGTGACGCAGACGTTCACGCACGAGACCCTGGCGCCGCAGAGCGGCACGCCACCCGCGGGCCGTGATCTCACGGGCGGGGCCCTCCAGCTGGACGGCGAGTGGCATCGCCCGCTGGGGCGGGCCGCGGGACTCGCGCTGGAGACGCACGCGGCGGATCGCTTCAGCTCCGAGCGCGTGCTCGGCGAGTGGCAGCGCTGGCCGGTGGGCGGCTCGGCGTCGTTGCGCGGGCACGACGAGCAGGAGTTCCGCGTGGACCGCTACGCACTCACGCGGCTCGAGTGGCGTTTCTTCCTGGGCGCGCCGGGGCAGCGGGCGGCGCTGTTCTGGGATCACGCGCACATGGAGACGCGGCTGCCGGTTTCGACCGGGGGCGACCGGCTCGAGCGGATCGAGGCGGACGGGCTTGGTGTGGGCCTGCGGCTGCCCGCGGCGGGGGGCGACGTGGATCTCGACTACGGGCTCGCGCCCGGTCTCGGCGTGCTCGAGGGCAAGATCCACCTGCGCCTCGTGACGGCATTTTGATGTCGCTCCAGGCCAGGGTCGTCGCCGCGCTGCGACCCGGCGGCGTGCTCGCGGTGCGCTGGCCCGGCTACGAGGAGCGTCATGCGCAGGTGGAGATGGCGCGCGACGTGGCGCTCGTGCTCGAGCGCGGCGGGGCGCTCATGGCCGAGGCGCCCACGGGGGTCGGCAAGTCCATCGCCTACCTGCTGCCCGCGGTGCTGCACGCTCACGAAGCCGGCGAGCGCGTGGTGGTCGCCACCTGCACGCGCTCGCTGCAGGACCAGCTCTTCGAGCGCGACCTGCCGGCACTGCTCGGGGCGCTGGAGATCACGCTCCCGATCGCGCGGTTGAAGGGCAAGGCCAACTATGTCTGTCCGCGCGCGCTGGAGCTGGCCGAGGGCGTGGCGGAGGGGGAGACGGAGACCCTCGAGGCGCTGCGCGCGTGGGCCGCGGTCGACGATGCGGGCGACCTCGACCGGTTCGCTCCGCGCGACCCCGACGTGTACCGCCGCGTCCGGCCGCGCGTCGCCGCCGATCCGTCGAGCTGCTCGGGCGCGGTCTGCCGCCGCGGGCGCGAATGCCCATGGGCGCGCGCCCGCCGGGGAGCCGCCGAGGCGCGCCTCACCGTGGTCAACCACGCGCTGCTCGCGCGCGCCGCCGAGGCCGACGGCCTGCTGCCCGAGTACGACGTGCTGATCGTGGACGAGGCGCACCGGCTGGAGGGCGTGCTCTCGAGTCAGCTCGAGTTCGGGGCGTCGCGCCACCGCATCGAGGACCTGTTGCGCCTGACCGGGAGCGGGCAGTCCTCGCGTCGCAAGCGCGGGGCGGCCGAGGGCACGGGCGGTCTGCTCGCCCGCGCCCGCGCCGTGGCGTTGCCGCTGCTCACGGGCGGCGAGGCCCGCGAGCGGCTGCACGAGGAGCTCGAGCGGCTCGGCTCGCGCGCCGCCGACGTTCGCGAGGACGCCGAGCGGCTGTTCGCGCGCCTGGCGCTGCCGGCGGAGGATCGCACGGGGCTCTACGGGCGGCGGCGGCGGTACCGCTCGGGGGGCGAGCTGCTCGGCCGCGAGCTGGACGACGTGCAGCGCATGCACGAGCACTGCACCGCCTACGCGGCGCGGCTGCGGCAGGCCTCGATGGCGCTCGGCTCCGCGGACGCCGGGCGTCCCGGCGAGGAGCTGACGGGTGAGTTGGACATGGTCTCGGCGCGCTGGGACCGGCTCTCGGCCGACCTCGGCGTGCTGTGCGACGCGACGGACCCCGACTGGGTCTACTGGCGTTCGCAGTCGCCGGGCGCGCGCACGGCCGAACTGCGCGCCGCGCCGGTCTCGGTGGGCGACTACGCGCGCACGCGGCTCATCAGCCGCGCGCGCGCCGTGGTGCTGACCTCCGCGACGCTTTCGAGCGCGGGCGACTTCGCGTGGTCGGCCGAGCGTCTCGGCCTGGCGCCGCAGGGTGAGCTGCTGTGCGAGACCACGACCTACCCCTCGCCGTTTCCGCTCGAGCGCCAGATGCGCGCGTACGTCTACGACGGCGGGCCGGACGAGGCCACGGCCGTGGCCGAGGTGGTGGCCGCGCTGGCGCTGGCCGCGGGCCGCAACGCGCTCGTGCTGTTCACCGCGCACGAGCGCATGCGGCGCGCGCGCTCGCGGCTCGCGGGCCTGCTGCCCGCCGGCCGGCTGCTGCTGGCGCAGGACGTGGACGGCCCGGCCGGACTGCTCGCGGAGCGCTTCCGGGCGGCGCGCGGCGCCGTCTTGCTCGGGGTCGCGAGCCTGTGGGAAGGTGTGGACTTCCCGGGCGAGACGCTGGAGATGCTCGTGGTCGCGAAGCTGCCCTTTGCCGTGCCGGACGATCCGCTCGTCGAGGCGCGGGCGGAGCGGCTGCGCGAACGCGGACAGGATGCGTTCCGCTCCGATGCACTGCCCGAAGCCGTCATGCGCTTCCGGCAGGGTGTCGGGCGGCTCATCCGGCGCTCGGACGACCGTGGCGTGCTGGTGGTCTGTGATCCCCGGCTGGCGACGGCTTCGTACCGTGCGCCGTTCCTCGCGGCCCTGCCCGTGCCGCCAGAACTCTGGCGCGATGCGCGAGGTCTTGCC
>CAIXRL010000006.1 GCA_903921835.1 Candidatus Eiseniibacteriota bacterium
CGCGAGGGCATCATTTATTGCCGCGAAGAATACCCGCTCGCCATCGACCGGCTCGAAACCGCCATCGCGCAGGCGCGCGACCTCGGCCTGCTCGGCGAGAATATTCTCGGCACAAAATTCAGCTTTGATATTACGCTCAAGGGCGGCGCCGGCGCGTTTGTGTGTGGCGAGGAGACCGCCCTCATCGCTTCCATTGAAGGCCGGCGCGGCGAACCGCGTCCGCGCCCGCCATTCCCCGCCGTCAGCGGGCTGTGGGGCAAGCCGAGTAATATCAACAACGTGAAGAGCTACGCGATGTCTCCGCGCATCCTCTTGCGGGGGGCGTCGTGGTTCAAAAGCATCGGCAGCCCCAAATCGCCGGGCACGGCGATTTTCGCCCTCACCGGCAAAGTCAACAACACCGGCCTCATTGAAGTGCCGATGGGCATCCCGCTCGGCGACATTATTTTCGATATCGGCGGCGGCATCCCCGGTGGCCGCCCGTTCAAGGCCGTGCAGACCGGCGGCCCGCTCGGAGGCTGCCTGCCGGCGTCGTCGCTGAATACGCCGGTGGACTTCGATTCGCTTCAGGAAGCCGGCGCCGTCATGGGCAGCGGCGGCATGATTGTCGTGGACGACGATACCTGCATGGTCGAGCTGGCGAAATACTTCCTCACGTTCGCCACCGCCGAGTCGTGCGGCAAGTGCGTCCCGTGCCGCATCGGCGGCCAGCGCCTGCTCGAAATTCTCGGGCGCATCACCGAGGGCGAGGGCGCACGCAAGGATTTGGAGACCATCCGCGAGCTTTCGGCGCACATGATGAGTTCGTCTCTGTGCGGTCTCGGCCAGCGCACGTCCGGGCCGGTGATGTCCGTGCTGCGATTCTTCGAAAAGGAAGTGCTCGCGCACATTGACGAGCAGATTTGTCCGTCCGGCCAGTGCAAGAAGCTCGTGCGCGCCAAATGCGTCAACACGTGTCCCGCCGGCGTGGACACGCCCGCCTATCTTGCGCTCATCGCCCAGGGCCACTACGCCGAAGGACTCGCCATTCATCGCGAACGCAATCCGTTTCCGATCATCTGCGGCCGCGCCTGCCCGGCGTTTTGTGAAACGAAATGCCGCCGCGCCGAGTTGGATGAACCCATTGCCATCCGCCTGACCAAACGGTTCATGGCGGAACACGAGCGGGAAGCGCCGTGGACGCCCGAACCGCTCGGCACGCCGGAGCAACGCCGCGCCGCCGCCGGCAAGAAGGTCGCCGTGATCGGCTCCGGCCCAGCCGGACTAACCGCCGCCGTGCGCCTGGCGCAGCTCGGTTACGGCGTCACCGTTTTTGAAAAGCTCTCCGTCCCCGGTGGCATGATGAGCTGGGCGATCCCGGAATACCGCCTCCCACGCCAGCCGTTGTTTCTGGAGATAGACAACATCAAGCGCGCGGGCGTCGAGATTCGCTGCAACGAGGCGCTCGGGAAAGACTTCACGCTCGACGAATTGCTGGGCCGCCTGGGGTTCAATTCGGTCGTGCTGGCCATCGGCGCGCACCGGAGCCGGCAGCTCGGTGTGCCCGGCGAGGAAAAGGCCGGCGTGATCAGCGGCCTGGATTTTCTCCGTGAAGTCGCGCTCGCGTCCTGCCAGCGCGCCCTCGGCGGCAAGGCGTCGGCGAAGATTCCCGAGGTGCGCGGCAAGCGCGTCGGCGTCGTCGGCGGGGGCGACGTCGCGATTGACGCCGCGCGCGTCGCGTTGCGGCTCGGCGCGAAGGAAGTACACGTCATGTATCGCCGCACCGGCGACGACATGCCGGCAAC
>CAIXRL010000007.1 GCA_903921835.1 Candidatus Eiseniibacteriota bacterium
CACCTGCTGCTCGGCGTGATCCGCGAGGGCGAGGGTATCGCGGCCACCGTGCTGAACAACCTGGGGCTCGACCTCGACCGGATCCGCCAGGAAGTCGAGAACATGGTGAGCGCCTCGGGCGGCACCATGACGATCGGCGAGATCCCGTTCACGCCGCGCGCCAAGCGCGTGCTGGAACTGGCCGTCGAGGAGGCCCGCTCGCTGGGCCACAACTACGTCGGCACCGAGCACCTGCTGCTCGGCCTCATCCGCGAGGGCGAGGGCGTGGCCGCGAAGGTGCTGCTGGAGCTGGGCGTGGACCGCAAGCGGGTGCGCGAGGAGACGCTCAAGCTCCTCGGCGGCACGCCGTCGTCGTCCCCGACCGCCGAGCGCGGCGAGGAGCGTCCCGAGACGCCGGCGCTCAACCAGTTCGGCCGCGACCTGACCACGCTGGCCCGCGAGGGCAAGCTGGACCCGGTCATCGGGCGCGAGAAGGAGATCGAGCGCGTCATCCAGGTGCTGTCGCGCCGCAAGAAGAACAACCCCGTCCTCATCGGCGAGCCCGGCGTGGGCAAGACCGCGATCGCCGAAGGCCTGGCGCAGCGCATCATCTCCGCCCAGGTGCCCGAGAGCCTCAAGGGCAAGCGCATCGTCACGCTGGACCTGGCGGCGGTCGTGGCGGGCACCAAGTACCGCGGCCAGTTCGAGGAGCGGCTCAAGACCGTCATGAACGAGATCCGGGAGTCCAAGGACACCGTGATCTTCATCGACGAGCTGCACACGATCGTCGGCGCCGGCGGCGCCGAGGGCGCCATCGACGCCTCGAACATGCTCAAGCCCGCGCTGGCCCGCGGCGAGCTGCAGTGCATCGGCGCGACCACGCTGGACGAGTACCGCAAGTACATCGAGAAGGACGGCGCGCTGGAGCGCCGGTTCCAGCCCGTGACGGTCGACCAGCCCAGCATCGAGGACACGATCCAGATCCTGATGGGGCTGCGCGACAAGTACGAGGCGCACCACGGCGTGAAGATCACCGACGGCGCCATCGTGCAGGCCGTGAAGCTCGCGGACCGCTACATGAACGACCGCTTCTTCCCGGACAAGGCGATCGACATCATCGACGAGTCGTGCGCCCGCGCGCGCCTGTCGGTGAGCACGGTGCCCTCCGAGATCCACGACCTCGAGAAGAAGCTCGAGGAGGTCGTGAAGGAGAAGGAGGCGGCCATCCGCGGCCAGGAGTACGAGAAGGCGGCGCGTCTGCGTGACCGCGAGAAGGAGCTGCGCGCCCGGCGCACTGACCTCAAGAAGTCGTGGTCGGAGTCCAAGCGCGAGAAGGAAGTCGAGGTGGACGAGGAGCAGATCGCGGCGGTGCTGTCGATCATGACCGGCATTCCGGTCGTGAAGCTCGCCGCCGAGGAGAGCGAGAGACTGCTGCGCATGGAGGACGAGCTCAAGAAGCGGGTCGTCGGCCAGGACGAGGCGGTCAGCGCCGTCTCGCGCGCCGTGCGCCGCAACCGCGTCGGGCTGCGTGATCCCAAGCGGCCGGTCGGTTCGTTCATCTTCCTCGGGCCCACGGGCGTCGGCAAGACGGAACTGGCCCGCGCGGTGGCGGAATTCCTGTTCGGCAACGAAGATGCCCTCATTCGCATCGACATGTCGGAGTTCATGGAGAAGTTCGCGGTCAGCCGGCTGCTCGGAGCGCCTCCGGGCTACGTGGGCTACGAAGAAGGCGGCCAGCTCACCGAAGCGGTGCGGCGCAAGCCCTTCTCCGTCGTGCTCTTCGACGAAGTCGAGAAGGCCCACCCCGACGTGTTCAACGCCTTGCTCCAGATCCTGGAGGACGGCCGGCTCACCGACGCCCAGGGGCGGTCGGTGGAC
>CAIXRL010000008.1 GCA_903921835.1 Candidatus Eiseniibacteriota bacterium
CGTCGAGCGTTCGGTGTCGACGGTGCGCGACGACTGCTTCGCCGGCGAGCGCCTCATCGACGTCGAAGCGTCCCGCGTCCATTCCCTGCACTGGTGCCGAGACGAGTACGGCATGCACCGCCACGGCACCACCCAGCGCCTGCCACGTGAGCACTTCGAGGCCGAGGAACGGGCGTTCCTGCTGCCGGCGCCCACATCGCGCTACGACCTGCCGCTGTGGTGCGAGCCCAAGGTCGCTCGCGACCAGCACGCCCAGGTCGCCCGCGCCCTGTACTCGCTGCCCACGCGCTTCGTCGGCCGGCGCCTGACCGCGCGCGCCGACCTCTCGACCGTGTGCTTCTACGACCGGCTGGTGCTGGTCAAGACCCATCCCCGCGTCGCGCCCGGGCACCGCTCCACCGACGACAACGACTTCCCGGCCGAGAAGAGCGTCTATGCGCGGCGCGATGTCGCGTTCCTCGAGGGTCGCGCCGCCGGTCACGGCGAGGCAATCGGTCGCTACGCCCACGCGCTGCTCGACGTGCCGCTGCCGTGGACCCGTATGCGTCGTGTCTACGCCCTGCTCGGCCTGGTCAAGCGCCACGGCGCACAACGCGTCGAGGCCGTGTGCGTCACCGCGCTCGGGGTCGACATGCTCGACGTCCACCGCCTCAAGCGCATGCTCGAACTCGCCACGCCTGCCGCGCTGCAGGCGGCGCACGCACGAATCATCCCGCTCGCGCGCTACCTGCGGCCCGCCCAGCAGTACGCCCTGTGCTTCACCCCTGACCCCGACCCCGAAGGAGAACTCACGCCATGATGCCTGATCCGATCAGCCCCGATCTCAAGTCGGTGCTCAAGCGCCTGCGGCTCGGCCGCATGATCGACACCCTGCCCGAGCGGCTCGTGCTCGCACGTCAGCAGAAGATGCCGCACGCCGACTTCCTGCTGCTCGCCCTGAGCGATGAGGTGTCGCGCCGCGACGGCCAGGCCACCGTCACCCGTGCCCAGCGCGCCCGGCTCGACCCTGCGCTCCAGCTCGAGGCCTGGGACCCGACTGCACAGGTGGCGTACGACCGTGCGCTGCTGAACGAGCTCGTCTCGCTGCGCTTCCTCGAGGCGCACGCCCACGTCGCCATCGTCGGTCACGTCGGGGTGGGCAAGACGTTCCTCGCGCACGCGCTCGGCCACATCGCCTGCCGTCGCGGCGCCTCGGTGCTCGCCGTGCGAGCCGACCAGATGCTCAAGACCCTCCAGCATGCCCGCCTCGATCGCACCTACGAGGCCGAACTGCGCAAGCTGATCGCGGTCGAACTTCTGATCGTCGATGACTTCGGGCTGGACGCCATGGACCCCACCGAAAGCCGCGATGCCTACGAGATCCTCACCGAGCGCCACCGCCTCGGCTCCATGATCGTCACCTCGAACCGGGGCCCCGACGAGTGGCTCGCCACCTTCGCCGACCCGATGCGCGCCCAGAGCGCCATCGACCGCTTCACCAGCAACTCCTACGACCTCGTCATCGAGGGCGAGTCGTACCGGCCACGGCTCAAGCCCAAGCTCGGGTCTGGACAACAGGAGGCTGCATAGACGACGTTCCACCCGTCACGCGGTGAGGGATCCGGGGGGGAATGGTTCTGCAAATCCGGGGTCCCATGGTTCTGAAAACCGACATTTCTCGCGATCGGGCTCCTCGACGTCATGCACACGCTGGGGTTCGCGGGGATGCCGGACTTCATCACCCCGAACTCCAGTTCCAAGGCGTCGCAGTTCTGGATCGCGGCGCGTTCGCTCTCGGCCCTGGCGTTCCTCGGGAGTGCCTTCGTCCTTCCGGGGACCAGCTCCCTCTGGCTCACGAAGCCCGTCCTGCTGGCAACCGTTCTCCTCGTGGTTGGGGTCGTGCTCGTGGGCGTGACGTGGTTCCCGGGGCGCCTCCCCGAGACGCTGGTGCCGGGAGTGGGCCTGACGCCGTTCAAGCGCCGGGCGGAGTTCGCGATCATCGCGACGCTTCTCGCCAGCGTCGCCGCGTACGGCTGGCGCTATCGCAGGACCCGGGAGACCGTGTTGCCGTACTACGGCACGGCGTTCCTCATCCTCGCGCTCAGTGAGGCCCCCTTCGCGAGCTATCGCAGCGCGTACGACATCGTCAACGCGGTAGGGCACGTGGACAAGGTGATCGCCTTCGCGCTCATCTACCGGGGCTGCTTCAGCACGTCGGTGCTCAGCCCCTACCGGGAAGTGGTCGAGAAGGAGCGCGCGTTGCGCCGGGTGGAACGCGAACTGCATGCGGCGGCGGGGTACACGCGCAGCCTGCTCGAAGCGAGCCTCGACCCGCTGGTGACGATCAGCCCCGAGGGCAGGATCACCGACGTCAACCACGCAACCGAGCAGGCGACTGGCGTTGGGCGTGGCGCGCTCGTCGGAACGAACTTCGCGGACTACTTCACCGAGCCCGAGCGCGCGCAGGACGGCTATCGCAGGGTGCTGGCCGAGGGGCTGGTGCGCGACTATCCGCTGACCATGCGCCATGTCTCCGGTCGCACGACGGACGTGCTGTACAACGCGAGTGTCTACCGGAACGAGGGCGGTGCGTTGCAGGGCGTCTACGCCGCTGCGCGGGACGTGACGGAGCGCCGGCGGGCGGAGGCCCAGATCCGCCGCCTGAACGAGGGGCTCGAACGGCGCGTGGCCGAGCGTACGGCGCAGCTCGAAAACGCCTACGCCGAACTCGAGGGGTTCTCGTACTCGGTGTCGCACGACCTGCGCGCGCCGCTGCGCGCCATCGACGGCTTCTCGCGCATCCTCATGGATGAGCACCGGGAGCGGCTCGACGCCGAGGGCATGCGCCTGCTCGGGGTGGTGCGCGACAACACCGTACGCATGGCCCGCCTGATCGACGACATTCTCGCGTTCTCGCGCGTGGGGCGGGTCGGCATGTCGCCGTCGGAAGTCGACATGACGGCGCTGTGCCGGCCGCTGGCCGACGTCCGTGGCGCCGTTGCGCGGGGGCGCGACGTCCGCGTGGAGGTCGGCGAGCTGCCTCCGGCGCGCGGCGACTCCGGCATGTTGCGCCAGGTATTCGCGAACCTGATCGACAACTCGCTCAAGTTCACCCGACAGCGTGAGGCTGCGTGGATCGAGGTCGGCGGGCACGTGGAGGGGCGCGAGTGCGTCTACTTCGTCCGCGACAACGGCGCCGGCTTCGACATGCAGTACGTGGACAAGCTCTTCGGCGTGTTCCAGCGACTGCACAGCAGCGACGAGTTCGAGGGCACCGGCATCGGGCTCGCGATCGTCAAGCGCATCGTCGAACGACACGGGGGCAGGGTGTGGGGCGAAGGCCGGGTGGGCGAGGGCGCCACCATGCACTTCACGCTGCCCCGGGGGGAATAGACATGGCGGAGAAGCACGAGGAGTTCGAGATACTGCTGGTCGAAGACAACGCCACGGACGCCGAACTGTGCCTGCGGACGCTCAGGCGGAGCAACCTCGCCAACCACGTGGTCTGGGCAAGGGACGGCGCGGAGGCGCTGGACATCCTGTTCGCGCGTGGCGAGTACGCGGACAAGGCCCCGGCTCCGATGCCACGGCTCATCCTGCTCGACCTGAGGCTGCCGCGCGTGGACGGGATGGAGGTGCTGCGGCAGGTGAAGGCGGACGAGCGCACGCGGACGATCCCCGTCGTCGTGCTCACCTCCTCGCGCGAGGACCGGGACGTCGTTCAGAGCTATGAGCAGGGGGTGAACAGCTTCGTCAGCAAGCCGGTCGAGTTCGAGGAGTTCGCGTCGGTGGTCACGCAACTGGGTCTCTACTGGCTGCTGGTGAACCGGCCGCCGGGTACGAGGTGAGACGCATGGCCGAGCCCGTGGAAGAGGACCTGCGGATCCTGTTGCTCGAGGATTCTCCCGCCGATGCGGAGTTGGCGATCCGGCAACTTCGCGACGACGGGCTGCGGTTCGAGGTGTTGCGAGTCGATCGTCGGGAGGCGTTCACGCGGGCGCTGCAGGAGTTCGCGCCCGGGATCGTCCTCGCCGACTACAACCTTGCCGGCTTCGACGGCGGCGCCGCGCTGGAGATCGCGCGCACCCGCCGGCCCGACGTTCCGGTCATCATGCTCACGGGGGCCGTGGGGGACGAGGCCGCGGTCGAGCTCCTGAGGGCGGGCGCGTGGGACTACGTGCTGAAGGACCGGATCGGCCGCCTGGCAGCTGCAGTCCGGCGCGCACTGGCCGACGCGCGCGACATGCGCGAGCGGACACAGGCCGGGTTGGCGCTGCACGCGAGCGAACTGCGTTTTCGCACGTCCATCGAAACGCTGCTCGACGGCTTCTTCATCTACACCGCCATCCGCGACGCGAACGGACGGATCCGCGACTTTCGCTGCGAGTACGTGAACGCGGCGGGATGCGCCCTGGCAGGTCTCGACCGCGAGCGCCTGCTCGGGCGGCCGCTGAGCAAGGCGCTGCCCTGGTTCGCGGGATCGGCCCTGTTCCCCGCCCACGTCGGCGTGGTGGAGACCGGCGAACCGTTCCTCGGCGAGGCGGTGACCTTTGACGGCCTCCCCGGGGACGGCCCGAATCGTTCGCTCGTCGTGGACGTGCGCTCGACCAAGCTGCATGACGGTTTCGCGTCGAGCTGGCGTGACGTCTCCGGGCGCGTGCGCGCGATGGAGGAGCAGGCGCGTTCCGCGCACGAGATTCACGACCTCTACGACAAGGCGCCTTGCGGCTATCACTCGCTGGACCCGCGGGGCGTGATCGTGCGCATGAACGACACCGAGCTGGAATGGCTCGGCTACACCCACGACGAGGTGCTCGGGCGAATGTCGATGACGCAACTGCTCACGCCGGAGAGCCGCCCCGCGTTCGAGGAGGGCTTCGAGCAGCTCAAGGAGGGTGGGGCGATCCGCGACCTCGAACTCGACTACGTTCGCAAGGACGGCACGAGCATGCCAGGGCTCCTCAACGCCGTCGCGGTCCGCGACGCCGAAGGGCGCTACGTGAGCAGCCGGTCCACGGTCGTGGACATGACCGAGCGCCGGCGCATGGAGGGCGCGCTCAACCAGTCCCGGAAACTCGAGGCGATCGGTCGGCTCGCAGGTGGCATCGCGCACGACTTCAACAACCTGCTGACCGCGATCCTGGGCTATGGCGAGATGCTGCTGGAGGGGCTCGAGCCCGGGCACCCGCTGCGCAACGAGGCGAACGAGATCCTCAAGGCGTCGAGGAAGGCCTCGGTGATCACGCGGCAGCTGCTGGTCTTCAGCCACAAGCAGGTCATTCAGCGGCGGCTGGTGGACCTCAACGAGATCATCGAGTCGAGCGAGCAGATCCTGCGGCGCCTGATCGGCGAGGACGTGCAGCTCGTGATCGAGAGAGGCGAGAACCTCGGGGCGGTGCTCGTGGACCCCGGGCAGATCGAACAGGTGATCGTGAACCTCGCGATCAACGCCCGTGACGCGATGCCGTTCGGCGGCCGGCTCCTGCTCTCGACGCGGGTCGCGGCCCCCGGCCGCCCGTCGCCTGCGGGTTCCGGGTCGGGCCCGGACGGTCCTTTCGTCGAGCTCCTGGTGAGCGACACGGGGTGCGGAATGGCGCCCGAGGTTCGCCTGCACCTGTTCGAGCCGTTCTTCACGACGAAGCCCGTGGGGCAGGGTACGGGGCTGGGCATGTGGGCCGTGTACGGCATCGTCACCCAGGCCGGCGGCCAGGTGTTCGTCGAGAGCGAACCCGGCAGGGGCACGATGGTGCGGATGCTCCTGCCGCGCGTCGACGCTGCCCCCGAAGAGGCGGAGTCCGTCGCGCAGGAGGCCTCGCCCGCCGGCACGGAGACCGTCCTGCTCGTCGAGGATGACGCCAGTGTGCGGGATTTTGCCGCCCGGGCGCTGCGCGGCGCCGGCTACGGCGTGCTGTCGGCGGCGAACGGGGTGGAGGCCTTGCGGGTGCTCGCAGGCGTTCCATGCGATCACGTGGCCGCCCTGGTCACCGATGTCGTGATGCCGCAGATGGGCGGGCTGGAACTCGCACGCCTCGTGCAGGAGCGCTGTCCCGACATCCCTGTGCTGTTCGTGTCGGGCTATGCCGAGCGCTGCGCCGCGTTCGAGAATCCCGCGCGCGGGATCGCGCTGCTGCACAAACCGTTCATGCGGCATTCCCTGCTCATGGCGCTGCGGGACCTGCTCGACCAGCGCGCCGCGGTCGCGCACCAGGAGGTACGCGCCGTCAGCGGTGCTTGATGAACGTGTCGCTGCGCAGCTCCGAGATCGCCGTCTGCAGCTCGGCTTTCGTGTTCATGACGATGGGTCCGTACCACGCGACCGGCTCCTCGATGGGACGTCCCGAGACGAGCAGGAAACGGATGCCCTGCTCCCCGGCCTGCACCACGACCTCGTCGCCCGCGCCGAACAGGACGAGCGAGCGGTTGCCTGTGCGCTCGCGCGCGACGCGTTCGACGGGGCCCGGCTGGTCGGTGAGCACGCCGGTGGCCGGTGAGGCGTCGCGGAACGTGCCGTCGCCCTCGAACACGTAGGCGAACGCGTTGCGCCGCGTGTCAATGGGCAGCCGCTTGAACGCGCCGGGCGGCACGGTGACGTCGAGGTACTGCGGATCGGCGGCGATGCCCTCGACGGGTCCGTGTCTGCCCCAGAAGTCGCCGATGATGACGCGCACGTGGGTGCCGTCGTCGTCGGTGATCTCCGCGACGTCCTTTGACTGCACGTCCTGGTAGCGCGGCGTCGTCATCTTGAGGCGCGAGGGCAGGTTCGCCCACAGCTGGAAGCCGTGCATGCGCCCCTGCGCGTCCCCCTGCGGCATCTCCTGGTGCATGATGCCGCTGCCGGCGGTCATCCACTGAACGTCGCCGGCGCCGAGCGCGCCCTGGTTCCCGAGGCTGTCACCGTGCGCGACCGTGCCCGCGAGCACGTACGTGATGGTCTCGATGCCGCGATGCGGATGCCACGGAAAGCCCGCGAGGTAGTCCGCGGGGCGCTCGCCACGGAAGTCGTCGAACAGCAGGAACGGGTCGGTCCCGCCGGTGTCGCCGAATCCGAACGCACGGCGCAGCTTCACGCCCGCGCCCTCCATGGCGGGCTGCGCTTCGACGATTCGCTTCACGGGACGGATCGACATGGTTCCTCCGCTGGCTGGATGCGTTGCCGATGGGCGCCCGGCCAATGGGCGCCCCGGCGCGTACAGCCTTTGGGATGCGCCGATCCCGCCGGAGGAGCGCGGCGGCCGGATCCCCGGACGCCTCAGAGCCCGTCGTACTTCGAGTACCCGCGCTCGTTCCAGTAGTCGCGCGGCTCGGCGGCGACGTACTCGATGTGCGTGATCGCCTTGATGTTCTTGAGTCCCAGCTTCACCGGCGCCACCAAGCGCAGCGGCGCGCCGTGCGCGAGCGTCAGTGGCCGGCCGGCGTGGTGCGTCGCGAGCAGCGACTGCGGGTGGCGTGCGGTGTCGAGGTCGAGCGAGACGTAGTAGGGATCGGGGCGCCCGGCGTCATCCAGCCCGACCTCGGAGCGCAGCGCGGCCCAGCGTGCGCCCGGCGCCGGCGGGAACGCCGCGAGCAGGTCGGCGAAGCGGATGCCGCCCCACGACGCGATCGCGCTCCAGCCCTCGACGCAGACGAGCCGCGTGACCTGGCCGTGCAGCGCGAAGCGGTGCACCAGCTCCTCGCGGGTCAGGCGGACGCGCCCGCCCGCGTCGAGGCCGCCGAGCTCCAGCGCCCAGCCGTTCAGCATCGCCGCCGTCGGGGTGCGGCCGTGGTAGTTGTTGCGCAGTGGCTGCGCTTCCCGCGCGTCGTACGTGCGCACGCGGCGATCGCTGGAGTGGAGCGCTTCCGCGACGTCGTCGTCGAACGTGAGCGAGCGGTCGAGCAGCCGTTCGCGCCGCCCGGGCGTGAGCCCCATGCGCGCGGCCAGCGTGTCGAGCGCGTCGTGCACGGGCCCCGGCAGCAGGCGCGACTTGGCGCGCTCGGGCAGCAGCACCCACGCGCCGGTTCCGGCCGCGAGCACGCCGGCGGCGAACAGGATGAAGTCGCGCCGGCTTTGCGCGGCCAGGCGCGCGCGCGGGACCTCGATGGCAGCCTCAGGGCGCTCGGCGAGGAAGGAACGCTTCGCGGGTGCAGCTGGTGCGGGCGGCGTGGGTTCTTCCGAAACTTCGCTGGAAGTCGCTCTGGCGTCGGGTGAAGACCCAGCGCCAACCGCTTGCTGTTGCATGCCCTCGGTGGCGGCCTGCGGCTCGTCCGCCGCGGACGGTTCCTTGCGCCCGGCGGCGTTGTCGGCGGGCCCGCCAGCGGGCGGAGGCAGGTCGTCGCGCACGTCCTCATCTGCCATGGCGCTCTCCCTTCACGCGTCGCGACCAGCCCACCACCATGGAGCGGAACGTGTCCCAGCCGTCCGCGGCCACGAGCGCGACGTGCGGCACGATGAACGCCGCCAGCGCCAGCATGCACGCGCAGTGCACCACGCGCGCGCCTTCGTAGCTGCCGAACAGCCGCTCGAGCCAGCCGAGCTGCGAGGGCTTGTGCATCGCCCAGCCCGAGAGCACCACCAGCGCCCCCGCGAGCGCCATCGTGAAGTACGCGCCACGCTGCAGCGCGTTGTACTTGCCCACAACCTCCGGGTGCGGCCACGGGCGGCGCAGGAGCGCCATGGGCACGGTGCCCAAGTAGAAGCGGAGCATCGCGAACGCTTCAGCCGGATCGCTCGCGCGCGGCAGCAGCGCGCGCCAGCCGCCGCCGGCGGCCAGACCGAGCGCGTACAGCGCGCCGTTGGCCATGAACGCGTACGCGAGCAGCCAGTGCACGCGCAACGCCGCCGCTAGCTGACCTGCGCCGAACGCGAAGTGGTCGTAGATCCACTCCGCCGGATACGGCGCCGGGTCGTGCAGGAGCGCCGCCACCCACGCACCGATGTCGAGCAGCCAGTCGCGCCGCTGCGTCAGCGGATCGGGCGCGTGCTGGAACACGGGGGCGGCCCAGTAGATCGACAGCCCGCTCGCGACGAGCCCGAGCAGCAGCGGCACGTTGATCCAGTGCGCGAGCCGCACGAGCGCGTGGTGCTTGCGGACGACGCGCGCGGGCGTGTCGGCGGGCGCCCTGCGCACTGCCACCGGGATGGCGTTCAGCGCTGCGCCCGCACCGAGGGCTTCACGCCCGCCTCGGCGATGCAGCGTTCAATGCGCGCCGCGGTGTGTTCGATGTCGGCGTCGAGCCCGATCGAGAAGCGGATCAGGCCGTCGGAGATGCCCGCCTTCTCGCGCTCCTCGGGCGGCAGCTCGGACGACGTGCTGCGGCCCGGCGAGCTGAAGAGCGTCTTGAAGTAGCCCAGGCTCACGGCCAGGTAGCCGACCTTCTCCTCCTGCATGCGCTTCATGAGCTGGTTGGCCGCTTCGGCGGAGCCGGCGTCCAGCGTCATCATGCCGCCCCAGCCGTAGCCCGGGTTCATCTGCCCGAGCAGGAGCGCGTGGTGCGGATGGTTGTCCAGGCCCGGGTAGTGCACGTCGTAGCCCAGCGTCGAGAGCCGCCGCGCGATGTGCGCCGCGTTGTGGCCGTGCTGCCGCATGCGGATGTGCAGGCTGTGGAGGTTCTTCAGGATGCTCGCGGCGCGGAAGCTGTCGAGCACGGGCCCGAGCAGCATGCTGGGGCCCGAGTTGACGTCGTTGAGCCGGTCGATGAACGCCTTGCTGGAAATGACACAGCCCGCGACGCAATCGCTGGTGCCGTTGATGAACTTGGTCATGCTGTGCACGACGATGTCCGCGCCCAGGCGCAGCGGCGAGAGGATCATCGGGCTGAAGGTGTTGTCCACGACCAGCGTGGCGCCCGCCGCGTGCGCGATCGCGGCGAGTGCCGGGATGTCGGACACCTCGAGCAGCGGGTTGCTGATGGACTCGGCGTAGAGCACCTTCGTGCGCGGCGTCATCGCCGCGCGCACCGCGGCGTGATCGCGCAGGTCCACGAAGCGCGTGGTGACGCCGAAACGCGGCAGCAGGTTCTTCATCAGCGCGTACGTGCCGCCGTAGATGTTGCGGCCGCAGACGATCTCGTCGCCCTGGCTGCACAGCGCCACCAGCGTGGTGCTGATCGCGCCCATGCCCGAGCCCATCACCTGCGCGGATTCGGCGTCCTCCATGCGTGCGAGCGCTTCGGCGAGCGTGCGGTTCGTGGGGTTCCAGTGCCGCGAGTACAGGAAGCACCCTTCGATCTCGTGCTCGAACACCTCCGCCATGCGGGCCGGGTCCAGGAAGGTGTACGTGGACGAGTCGGTGATGGAGGGGTTCACGTCCCCGAACTCGCCGAAGACGAGCTGGTCCTGGATGCGCGACGCGGGATCGAATGCCATGGCGGTCTCCGTGGTCCCCGGTGCGCGCGCGCTCCGCGAGCGCCGCCGGCAGGACTCGACGGCGCGAGGAGAACGCGGCGCGGGTGGTGGCGTCAAGCGCGGGTGCGACCGGTGCGTCCAACGGGCTGTCCGGGCTGGTTTGACGTTCTGCCCGGCGGCGCTAGCCCGGAGTATTCATGAACTGCCAGCCGAGAGTGCGGGATGTGCGTCAGCAGCAAGAAGATCGGCCGGCCGGACCCACCTTCGGTGGGTACCCCGGAACCGTGTTGTGGACACGATGAGGACAGCGGCCGGTCGAGCTTCGCAGCGGATGACGCGCAGACC
>CAIXRL010000009.1 GCA_903921835.1 Candidatus Eiseniibacteriota bacterium
CCGACTACTGCCTCAACCAGCCGGCGGACCGAATCGTCCTGCCCGTCCCGACGGGCACCAGCAAGGACCTGGAGTGGCCGATTGAGGAGGATGGTTATTCAGCCGAATCCGTGAACGCGCACTACTGGGTGGAGCGCGCCTTCCTGGACTACTGGCAAGGCCAGATCGGGCTAGCAGCGGATAACCGTTGGCTGCTGCATGTGGTGACGCGCTATCCGGTGAACGACGCGAGGTACGACGGCTGCGCCAGTCTCGGGTATTACGTGGCCGTGTTGAGCGCGAAGTACCCGTCCTGCCGCAGCGCGATCGTGCACGAGTTCGCTCACAGCGTTCTGCATCGCAATGCGGGACTGGCAGAGATCGCGCCCGCGGGCAGCACGGCACATCCCGCGGCGGGCCCGATGGACGAGGCCCTCGCCGACTACTTCACCGCGGGATGGTCGGGGATGACGGAGATCTTCCCGCGAGGCTGGATTGGAAACGTCCCGATCGCGCTGAGGAACATCACCTCGCGGCGCGAGATGCCCGCGTGCAACGGCGTCTTTCAGTCGACCGGCAACCGGTACAACGATGCCTTGGTGCTCTCTGGAGCACTCTGGGATTGGCGGAAGCGCCTGACGACCGAGCGCGGTGTGGCAGCCAATGATGTGGACAAGGCAGTTCTTCTGGCACTCCAGAATGTGTGTGCCCTCGCCGCCCCGAGCCGCGACTTCGTGGCCTTCCGCGAGGCGTTGGCCGGAACCACGCCGGGATCCGGCTACCCGGACGATCTTGCATGGGCGTTCGATCGTCACAACATCAAGAGTCCTCCCGACGAGACGTGCCCGCACATTCCGAACCTCTGGTTCTCCGGAAGCCACGTCGACACGCAGGGACGACACGTCCAGCTCGCATGGTCGACGACGCCGGAGGCTCGAGCGTACCGGCTCTACATGAGCAAGACCTCAAGCATGACGGGCCTCGGCCTCGGTGAAATCGTCGCAGACAGCGTGAGCGGCACGACATTCGAGTACATCGACGCCGACACGGCAGCTTCCCTGGCCTTCATGGTCGTGGTGCTGGATTCCCTCGGAGAGGAAGGTGCTGCGAGTCCCCGGGCGCCCGTCACCAACTCGGTTCCGGCTGGCGGCGCTTCCGCACGTAATGGTTACGCGCTCCACGTGTCTCCCAACCCGGGGCGAGATCGGGTCCGGATCTCGTTCGATCAGGGAGCGGCGGCACCCTTCGAGATCCAGGTCTTCGATATCTCCGGCCGGGTCGTGCGCCGGGGCGTCCTGCCTCAGCACAAGCAGGAGTGGATCTGGGAGCGGCGCGATGATCAAGGGCGCGACGTGCCTGCTGGGATCTACTTCGTGAGGGCCAAAGGCGATGGGGTCGAGATCCGGGCTCGGTTCGTTCTGATCCAATGAACCACCACCTCTCCTGGCCTCTTCCGGGCATCGTGTGGGTGCAGTCAAGCCCCTTTCCAGTTGGAAACACACTCCGTCGCCACTTCCATTGCGACCGGATCTGGCGCATGATCATGTTCTGGTAGGTGCGTAATCGAACCTGAATGAGAATCCGCGCTCACATGATCAATCCCATCCCGGCCTGGCCCATGCCTTTATCCGACTCCTTCCACGACATCCCCATGCGGCGCCATTTCGGAGCCGGCGCGCGCACGCTCGCCACCGGCCTTGGCGCGATGATTCTCGTGCTCGCGATCGCCGCTTCGCTGGTGGCGGCATCCTCCGCGGGCACGCTGCGCGCGCTGGACACCTACACGCTTCCCGCGTGCGGCACCATGGCCCCGCCCTTTCCCCTGTTTGCGAGGGAGTTCGCGCTCATCAAGGAAGGCGACTACTTCCACATCTTCTGGATGAAGCGCGACTGGAGCGCGCCAGCGGATTCGACCGATCGCGAGTTGGGCCATGCGACATCGCGCGACCTGTTCCACTGGACGCAGCTTCCGACGGTTCTGCAGTGCCGGCCGGACAAGTGGGACAACTTCCACATCTGGGCGCCCACCCTCATCAAGAGTGGCGGCACGTTCTACATGTACTACACGGGCGTCACGCGCGTGCCATACGGGTGGAACTTGTTCCAGCGTATCGGCCTCGCGACCTCGACCGACCTCCTCAACTGGACACGCACCGACCAGCCCGTTCTCTCGGGAGCGGTGACTCCCTGGGCCTTCTCGGATTCCTCGGTCTTCGCCGGCTGCCAGTTCCGCGATCCGTTCGCGATGCCCGATCCCACGACGCCGGGCCGCACGCTGCTCTACTACGTTGCCGTCCCCGCGGCCGCCACATCCCAGCTCATCGTCGGGGTCGCGCAGACCGGTGACTTCCTGAACTTCTCCGACATCGGACCGCTGTGGTGCACAGACGCGGCACACTACTGGGGCTGGTGCGAGTCGCCGCACATCATCCAGCACAATGGGCTCTACTACCTCTTCACCACCACCACCTCCGGCCATTGCATCAGCTTCCGCACCGCCTCGAGCCCGCTCGCGGACTCGCTCGGGTGGAGCGACAAGCACAACCTGTACGACATGGCCGGCCAGGATCCGACCTCCGACAGGTGGTTCGGCTCCGAGGCGATCTCCACGCCGGGGCACGACTACCTCGCGGTGATCCACACTCCCTACTACCAGATCGACTTCTACGAGATCATCTGGGATGCCACGCCGCCCGGCTTCACGCTCGCGACGCCGGTCATCACCGCCGCCGTGCCCGCAGATCCGGCGCACGCCGACTTGTCGCTGAGCACGATCCCGCGCGCAGGCAGCGGGCCGGGTGTCATGTTCCGGGCCTCGCTGCCCGCGCCGAGCCACGCGCGCGTCGACCTGTTCGATGTCGGCGGCCGCCGCGTTCGCACGCTGCAAGACGGGCCGTTGCCCGAGGGCGAATCCGTGGTCTCGTGGGACGGCCGGCTCGACGGCGGGGCGGGTGCGCCCGCGGGTGTCTACTTCGCCGCGCTCACGGTTCCGGCAGGCCGGCGCGTCGCGCGCGTGTCCGTCACGAACTGAACCGCGGGCAGGGCCCGGACGATTCCCGAAGCCCCGGACGAGAGCGTGGACGGCGTGGCAGCCGGACCCAGCTGCGGGGGGTGCTCGATCTCGACCGGCCGTGCCCGAACCGCGTCGCGGACACGATGAGCTGGTGTCCTGTCGGGTTTCGCAGCGGATGACGCGTGAGTTGCGCTTGCAGGTGGCGGTTCAGGAGTCGTTCGCGCGCAGCGCGCGGTGGGCCTGCGTCCACGTAATGAGCACGACCGAGGCGATGACGAGCGCCGCGGCCGCCAGCGTGCCCGGCGAGAGCGCCTCGCCCGCGAACGCCCAGCCCAACGCCATGGCCACGACCGGGTTCACGAACGCGTACGTCGACACGGTCGCAGGCGCGACCGTGCGCAGCAGGAACAGGTAGCACGTGAAGGCGATGACCGAGCCGAACACGATCAGGTAGGCCAGTGCGAACAGCGCGGGCGCGCCGACGTGCGATGCCTGCACGTGCGGGAGGTCGCCGGCCAGCACGCTCACGACCGCGACCGCGGCGCCGCCCGCGACCAGGCCCACGCCGGTGGCCATGAGCGCGGAGCGCGGCATGCGGGCGTGGCGCGACCACAGCGAACCCCATGCCCACGAGAAGGAGCCGGCGATCGGGACCAGCGCCCACAGCGGCGAGCCATGCGGGTGGCGCGCGTCCGCGAGGCCGGGACCGATGAGCAGCGCGATCCCCGCGAGCCCCAGCGCCAGCCCGGCCAGCGCCAGCGCGCCCGGACGCTCGGCGCGCGGTCCCAGCGCCGACAGCAGCGCGACCCACAGCGGGATCGTGGCCACGAGCAGCGCCACGAGCCACGAGGGTACGTGCGCCACGCCAACCGTGACGGACGTGTTCCCGATCGCCGGTAGCAGCACGCCGACGAGCGAGGCGTTGCGCCACTCCTGCCCGCGCGGCCACGCGTCGCCGCGCGCACGCGCCCAGGCGACGAGGAGCGCCCCCGCGGCGAGGAGCCGGACCGCGCACATGAAGATGGGCGGGAGGTCGGCCAGCGCGACGTGGATCGCGAGGAACGTGGAGCCCCACACGAAGTAGATCGCGGCGAAGGCGCCCAGCACCTTCGCGAGTCGTCCGCGCTCACCCGGTCGCCCGGCCACGATCCCTCCCGCCGGCGTCACCCGCCGGCCGGCCTTCGCACGAACCCGCCCCGGCGGACCGGGACGGGTTCTTGTGTTCCTGGGAGCGGACGCGAATCGGCCGGGCGGAACCTCAGTCGTCCAGCTCCTTGATCACCACGCCGTCGGCGCCGTCGATCTCGACCAGCTTGACGCCGATCACCTCGCGCCGCGAGGTCGGCACGTTCTTGCCCACGTAGTCGGCGCGGATCGGCAGCTCGCGATGGCCACGATCGATCACGACCGCGAGCTGGATGGCGCGCGGGCGGCCGAAATCGATGAGCGCGTCCATGGCGGCGCGCACGGTGCGGCCGGTGTAGAGCACGTCGTCGATCAGCACCGCGATCTTGCCGTTGATGTCCACGGGGATCTCGGTGGCGCCCACGACCGGGTGCGCGGCGACGGTGGAGAGGTCGTCGCGATAGAGCGTGATGTCGAGGCTGCCTTCTGCGGGCGCCTGGCCCTCGAACTCCTTGATCCGTGCGGCGATCCGATTCGCGATCGGCACGCCACGGCGCCGGATTCCGACCAGGACGAGATCCTCGATACCCTTGTTGCGCTCGACGATTTCGTGCGCGATGCGGATGATGATGCGGCGCAGGCCGTCGGCGTCGACGATCTCGGCCTTTTCGTGCAACGCCATCTCGGACCTCCGGGGGAACCCGTCTCACGGGACGTACGAAGTACCGTCGACCATAGCCCGCCGCGGCGGGGCGAGCAAACGAACCGTGCGAGCGGTGTGCGACGCCAGCGCGCACGCCACGCTCCCGCGCGCGGGCTCTCCGCAGGCCCGGACGCGGCGCGAACCTGTCGACAGAACGCCCCGGCCGAAGACCGACTGGCCGGGGCGTCTCAGGGGGAGCCGGGCCGGCCCGGAGGTCCCGCAGCGATTCAACCGGTGCTCACGGCCCCGGTCTGCGTTGCTCCTCCTCGACGTGTCTCCCAACACGGGTTCGTCGTCGCGCCTTGCCCCAGCCCACGATCCCCCGGCTGAAATCGCGACGTTACCTCTGGGACAGGACACTAGCCCGCATTATTCATGAGCCCGCGGCCTACGAGCGCGATCTGCGCGTCATCCGCTGCGAAGCACGACCGGCCGCTGTCCTCATCGTGTCTGCAACACGGTTCCGGGGTACCCACCGAAGGTGGGTGTCAGTTTTCAGAATGATGGGACCCCCGCAGGGCCAGATTTGCAGAATCATTCCCCCCCCTCTGAGCTGACATTTTCA
>CAIXRL010000010.1 GCA_903921835.1 Candidatus Eiseniibacteriota bacterium
CCGGCGCTCGCGTTCCGGACGCGGCCGTCACACGCGGCGGGGTCCCGCGACGATGAGGACGATGCCCGTTGCCGCCTTCCACCCGGCGCCTCGCCCTGCATGGAGGAGCGCGCGGGTCCTGCTTCGCACACGGCTGAAGGGGAGAGCGAGACGATGAGACTGGAACGTGCCTCAGCGACGCCACCGCCCGGTCTGGCGGAGATGCTGGCTGAACTGGCAGACGGTGAGCACGGTTTCGGTGGCACTCCGGTCCACGGCGGGCAGGCGACGTTGGCGGAGTTTCTTCAGGAGTGCTGCGACATGGCGGATGCGCGCGGGGTGCCTCCCGGCTACGTGCCCCAAACGGTGTTCTGGGTCACGGGCCCGGAGGGTCACGCCATCGGCATGGTGCGCGTGCGGCATTCCCTCAACGAGGGTCTTCGCCACCACGGCGGCCACATCGGGTACTTCATCCGCCGGGCGGAGCGCGGGCTGGGTTACGCGACGAAGGCCCTGCGTCTGGCGCTCGCCGAGTTGGAGAGACTCGGGGAGCCGCGCGCGCTTCTCACCGTCGATTCGGACAACGTCGCGTCGATCAGGGTCATCGAAGCCAACGGCGGGCGTTTCGACAGCGAGGGTGTCGATGAAGACACCGGCTGTGCGTTCAGGCGCTACTGGATCGACGTGGCGCCCGGACAGTCGACCCAGGGCTGAAGAACCTCTTCGCACCCTGCAACTCACGCGCCCGGATGGCAGGGGCATGGCGGACTCGCTTTCACACCGCAGCCTCGGCGCGCCGTCCTTCCCTCCCCCGGCAGGGTCGCCGCCGACCCGGGCCACAACACCGGCTTGGTCACCATCATCGCCTGCAACGCGCCGCACGTCCTGACCACCGATCCGCGCATCCGTCTGGTGGCCAGCGCCCGGGCTCAGGTGCTGCGGATCCGCGACTTCGCCTTGCAGCGCCATCCCCGGTGGAGGTCGTTCCGCCGCCCGTTCGGCAACGACCTGCCCATGGGTGCCGCGGGACTCGAATCGGCAACCGTCGCGGCCTATGCCGCCCCGCTGCGGGGGATCGTCTCCCGCAGGACGGACATCGCCACGCTCTTGCGGGTGTCGCTGCGGAAGTTCCAGGCGGGGCAGGCGCCGGACTCTGCTGGGGTGCCGTATGGAAGCGGCAGACGTTCCACGGGTCCGTGCCCGGCGGGGAGTCGAGATCGTGCCTGACCCCTGCGCCGCGTCCGAGCCTGATTCTCGGTGCGCCGGTGCTGCTGATATGCTCGTGGTATGACCTCGCGCCGCCGGCATTCGCCGCTTCCCGCGCGGCGGGCGGGCAACGTGCCCGCCGGTCCGCCACCCAGGCTCGCCTGGCATTACTCCGCCGCGGCCGGGCTGGCTGCGCTCGCGATCACGCTGCCGCTCACGCCGGACGTCTCCGGCGGCAAGGACGCGGGCGAGTTCACGCTGGTGCTCGCGCGCTTTGCGGCGGCACATCCCACGGGCTATCCGCTCTACACGCTCGCAGGTGGCGCGTTCGTGCACGCGCTGCACGCTGGCGGGGCGCACTGGGTGTGGGCGGCGAACGCGTGGAGCGCCGTCGGCGGCGCCGTCGCCGTGGCGCTCCTGCACGCGCTGGCGGCGCGGCTGCTGGCGCACGAGGGCCTCGCGGCCCGCGAGGCGGGCGTCGGCGCACTGCTGCCGGCCGGCGCGCTGGTTTTGCATCCGCTGTGGACCGCCGCCACGACGCAGGCGGAGGTGCACTCGTGGCACGTCGCGTGGACGCTGGGCGCGATGCTGATGGCGCTCGCGTGGCTGTCGGCGCCGGCCGCGGCAGCGGGAGCGACGAGTCGCCGGGCGCTGGCGTGGGGCGCTCTCGTGGGCGCGGGCCTGGCGCATCACGTCACCTCGGTGCTCACGTCCGGCCCGCTCACGCTGGCGATCGCGATCACCGTCGTGCGTGCGCGAGCCGGGTCGTGGCGCATGTTGCTGTTTGCGCTCGCGGGGGCAGCGACGGCGCTGCTCACCTACGGGTTCATCGCGTGGCGGGCATTCCATCCGACCGCCCGGCAGTGGGACGCGCTCGCGCCCAACTGGCCATCGATCTTCGCGCACGTGACGGGCGCCGCGTACCGCATCTACGCCGGTGGTTTCGCGCCCTCGGACAGCGAGCGGGCGCTGCTCGGGCGCGACGTCCACCCGTGGCTGGCCGTGCTGGCGGCCCCGGCCGTGGCGTGGGGCGTGGCCGCGCGCCGGACGCCGCTCGCCCTGCGGCTGGGCGCGGCCGGTGCGTTTGCGGCGGCGTTCGTGTTCATTGCCCGCTACGGCGTGAACGATCCTTCCGCCTACTTCCTGCCGCCGCTGGTGCTGGCGCTCGCGACCGCGCCGGCCGGGTTGCTGCTGCTGCCGGGCGCCCGCGGCGCAGCGCGGCCGCTCGCGGCCGTGGCGGCGCTCGCGATCGTGACGACTGCCGTCCCCGGCCTGCAGACGACGCTTGCGCGCACGGCGGAGTATCGCGCCGACGCCGCGCAGGTGCGCCGCCTCTGGAAGGCGATTGCCGCGGACCGCGGCTTCGTGCTGTGGAACGACGACAGGATCTCGGTGCTGTACGGCTACCAGGTGTTCGCGAACGAGCGGCCGGGACTGGAACTCGTCTACCCGGCCGAGCTGACGCAGGACTGGGCCCGCGCCCAGTTCGTCGCGCACCACGGCTTCGACCCGATCTCGAAGGCGGACGTCGAAGCCGCGGCGGCGGAGGTTCACCCGCGCAACCTCGAGGAGACGACGACGATGATGGCGGGTGTGATCGCGCTTCGCATCAACGCGCACTCGCCGCTGCCCGTCATGATGTTCCTGCCCGCGCTGGATACCGTGCGCGTGGTGCCCAAAGGAATCGCGGCGGCGCCGGGCGCGACGCCCGGCGGCCGCTGAGGGCCGGGACGGAACGCGCTGCGGTGGCACGCGGGGAGTTGCCGGGCCTCCCCGCCGGCGGGCGGCATCGGCGGCCTCCACGCTTGACACGGCGCGCCGCTTCCGCGAAATGTGGGGTTCACGGGAGGAGTCCAGCATGAAGATCCGCGTTCTCGTCACCGGTGGGACGTTCGACAAGGAGTACAACGAACTCAACGGTGCGCTGTACTTCAAGGACACGCACGTGCGCGAGATGCTGCGCCTGGGCCGCTGCCAGCTCGACCTCGATGTGCGGCTGCTGATGATGATCGACAGCCTCCAGATGACGGACGTGGACCGCGAGCTGATCCTCAGGAGCTGCACCGACGCGAGCGACGAGCGCATCGTGGTCACGCACGGCACCGACACGATGGCGGAGACGGCGCGGTTCCTGGGCGAGCGGGTCAGGGACCAGACGATCGTGCTGACGGGCGCGATGGTGCCCTACACGTTCGGAAGTTCGGACGGGCTCTTCAACCTGGGCAGCGCGCTGGCTTATGCCCAGACGCTGCCGCACGGCGTCTACGTGGCCATGAACGGACGCTGCTTCGACTGGCGCAACGTGCGCAAGAACAAGGGTTCGGGCCGCTTCGAGGAGTCGCTGGGGCAGCCCGGGCCTTTCATGAACCGCGAGCCTGGAGCTTCGTAGCGGATGAAGGGGACGCACCTCTCATGGCCACATCGTCGTTGATTCGCAGGCTCGTGCTTGGCGTCACCTTCGGAGCTTTTCTCGCCGCCGCGCCCGGATGCTCGCGTCGGGTCGCGCCGCACGCAGCATACGCATCGCACGCGACCATCGTGTTCATCCACGGCCTGGGCGGCAGCCCGGGTGACTGGACCGAGGTCGCCAACGATCTCGGTCGCGACCACCGCGTGGTGCTCGTGGCGCTGCCCGGGCATGCGCA
>CAIXRL010000011.1 GCA_903921835.1 Candidatus Eiseniibacteriota bacterium
ACAGTTGAAACGCGAGATCCCGCTGGTCCTGACGGCGCTGATCGGGGCGATCATGATCGCCGCGTTCTTCGTGCCGCACGAGTGGGTGAGCGTGCCGGCGGACTACCTGCAGCAGTCGGCGGTGATCGTGGTCGCGTTCGGCTACGTGCTCGGCGGCGCGAACGTCTTCCGCGTGAACCTCGACGTCATCTTCCGCCGCCAGCGCGACTGGCAGTACAAGCTCGTGCTCGTGCTCGGCATGGTCGTCACGCTGGTGTTCGGCCTGTTCGTCGACCGGGGCCGGTTCCAGGAGCCCGGGACGGTGTCGCTGTGGATCTACGACCACCTCTACGTGCCCATGAACGCCACCATGTTCGCGCTGCTGGCGTTCTACATCGCGTCCGCCGCGTTCCGCGCCTTCCGCATCCGGTCCACCGAGGCCGCGCTGTTCGCGGTGGCGGCGCTCATCGTCATGATCGGCCGCGTGCCGGTGGGCGACTCGATCACGCGGGCGATCTTCGATCACCCGGGGTTCCCGCACGCGTTGCGCGCCCTGCGCCTGAGCGACCTGCAGCAGTGGGTGATGGACGTGCCCCAGAACGCCGCCAAGCGCGCCGTGCTGATCGGCGCCGCCATGGGCGTGATGGCCACGGGGCTGCGCGTCATCCTGGGCATCGAGCGGGCCTACATGGGCGCGGGGGACTGACGTGCCGATCGCCGTCCTCGAGAAGCTCGACCGCCGCTGGCTCTTCCTGGTGCTGGGGCTGCTCGTCCTGGGGCCGCTGCTGTGGCCCATCGGCCTGCCGGTGGTGCCCTCCCGGCCGGTCATCCAGTTCCGCGACGCGATCGCCGCGGTGCCGCAGGGAAGCACCGTGCTGATGTCGTGCGACTACGACCCCGCGTCGCGGCCCGAGCTGGTGCCCATGACGGTCACGGCGCTGCGCCAGCTCTGGGACCGGCACTGCCGCGTGGTCGTCACCGTGCTGTGGAACGGCGGCCCCGCGCTCGTGGACCAGACGATCGAGTCGGTGGCGAACGAGTACCGCGCGCGCGGCATCCGCCTCGTGGACGGCGTGGACTACGTGAACCTGGGGTACAAGTCGGGCAACGAGGCGGTCATGGTGCTCATGGGGCAGGGCGTGAAGAGCACGTTCCCGGTCGACCAGCACGGCCGCCCGACGTCCTCGCTGCCCATCCTGCGCGAGGTCCGGAACTACTCCAGCTTCGCCCTGCTCGTGAACATCTCGGCCGGCTACCCGGGCACCAAGGAGTGGGAGCAGCAGGTGAACTCGCGCTTCCACCTGCCGATGGTCTCCGGGTGCACGGCCGTGAGCGCCCCGGAGTACTACCCGTACCTGCAGTCGGGGCAGTTGCGCGGCATGCTGGGCGGCATGGCCGGCGCCGCGGAGTACGAGAAGCTGCGCGGCGAGCGCGGGCCGGCCACGCACGGCATGGATGCGCAGTCGCTCGCCCACCTGTTCATCGCCGCCTGCATCGTGCTCGGGAACGTGGTCCACTGGGGCCGCCGCCGGGGGGCCCGTCCATGAACGTCTCGACCGATTTCGGCGTCTGGGTGGGCGCGCTGCTCACGCTGTTCATCTTCTCGTTCCTGTACAAGGACAACCCGCTCTACAAGCTGGCCGAGCATCTCTTCGTCGGCGTCTCGGCGGGCTATTACATCGTCCTGAACTACTGGACCGTCATCCACGCCAACCTGGTCGAGCCCCTGGCCGCCGCGTTCGGCGGGCACCTGTCCGGCGGGCCGTTCCACGCGCAGCAGGGGGACTACCGAGCGTTCCTGGTGCTGCCCGGCCTGCTCGGCCTGCTGCTGTTCTCGCGGCTGTTCGCCCGGGCGGAGTGGCTGTCGCGGTGGTCGCTCGCGGTGATCATCGGCGTCTACGCGGGGCTCAAGACCACGGGCTTCGCGCAGGGCGACCTGGTCGCGCAGGTGCAGGCGAGCCTGCAGCCGCTGTGGATCGCCGGCCACTTCTGGGCGAGCGTGAACGCCATCCTCTTCACCGTCGGGCTGCTCACGTCGCTGCTCTTCTTCTACTACAGCCGCGAGCACAAGGGCGTGCTCGGCGGCGTGTCGCGCGTGGGCGTTTGGTTCCTCATGATCTCCTTCGGCGCCGGCTACGGGTACACCGTCATGTCGCGCGTCTCGCTCCTCATCGGTCGATTCCAGTACCTGATCGAGGACTGGTTGCACCTGCGGTGAGCCCCTGCGTCCGGCGCAGGAGCGCACACCCGTGATCCTCTGGTGCGACGGCGCGCACGGTCCGCGCGAGAACATGCGCCGCGATGCGGCGCTGCTCGACGCCATGGCGGGCGGGCGCCTCTCCACACCCGTGCTGCGCCTGTTCACGTTCGACCCCGCCGGGATCACGCTGGGCCACAGCCAGGTGCCGGCGCGCGAGCTTGACCTGGACCGCGCCGCCGCGGACGGGATCGAATGGGCCGTGCGGCCGACGGGCGGGCGCGCCATCTTCCACGAGCAGGAGTGGACGTTCTCGTTCGCCATGCCACTTCGCGAGCACGACGGCACCGCGGCCGCCACCGACGCCTACGCCCGCACGTGCGCGCTGCTGGCCGGCGCCCTGCGCGCGTTGGGCGTGCCGGTGGAGTTCTCGCCCGGCAGCCCGCGCGGCGTCGGCTCGCCGCGCGCCGCGGGCGGCCCTGCGTCCCCATGCTTCGCCAGCGCGGCGCGCAGCGAGTTGACGCTGGCGGGCCGCAAGTTCGCGGGCGTCGCCCAGCGCCACGTCCGCGGAGCGCTGCTCCAGCAGGGGAGCCTGCTGCTCGGGGACGGCCATCTGCGCCTGGCCGACTACCTGCGCCTCGAACCGCGGGCCCGCGAGTCGGCGCGCGCGGCGCTCGCCGCCGCCACGGCGCACGCGGGCGGCGTGCTGGGGGTGGCGGCCCCGCTGGAACGCCTCGCGGCTGCGATCGGGCCGATCGCCCGGCCGCGCGAACATCTCCACGGGGAAGCGGGCGCGCGGGTGCTGGGGATCTGACCCGGCGCCACGCCGGCGGCGCCCGTTGCTTCGCGGCGCGTGCGGTTCCTATACTGGACGCCGTCGTGGAGAAGCGGGCATCCCATCTGGAGGCGGCTGTGACGCGAAGGAAGCTCGAGGCGACGCGTGCGTGCGTGTGCGTGCTGCTGGTCATGGCTCTCGCCGGATGTGGAAGGGCGCCGGTCGGGCGATCGGCGTTCGTGGACCACAACCCGCTGCCGCCGGACACCATGACCGCCCGCATGGACGAGCCGGGCGAGCACGGCGGGCGGTTCGTCGTGGGCGCGACCTCGAGCCCGAAGACCTTGAACGCGCTCATCGCCAACGAGCAGAACTCCAACGACGTCTGCAACCTGCTCTACGACTCGCTGACCGGGACGGACAACACGACGCAGGAGGACATTCCGGCGCTGGCAAAGTCGTGGAAGTGGAGTTCGGACGGCTGCACCGTGACCTTCCAACTGCGTCGCGGCGCGCGGTTTTCCGACGGGCACCCGATCACCGCGGAGGACGTGAAGTTCAGCTTCGACGTTGCCACGGACGACTCGCTTCCCACCGTGGGCAAGGACGGCCTGAGCTACGTGGATCCCGCGACGGGCCGCCACGCGAAGTTCCGTTTCGAGGTCCTGGACTCGCTGCGCTTCTCGGTCACGTCCCCGAAGCCCTACGCGATGATGCTCTCGTCGGTGGGCGCGGTGCGCATTCTGCCGAAGCACGTGCTGGAATCCGCGTGGAAGTCGGGGCGCTTCGTCTCGGCGTACGGGATCGGCACGCCGCCGGCGCAGCTGGTCACCAGCGGGGCGTGGCGGCTGTCGGAGTTCGTGACGGACCAGAAGGTCGTCCTGGAGCGCAATCCGTGGTGGTACGGCGTGGACGCCAGGGGCAGGCGGCTGCCGTACCTCGACCAGGTCGTGTTCGTCATCGCCAGGGACCAGAACGTCGCCGCAATGAAGTTCCACGCGGGCGAGCTCGACGGCCTCGACAACGTCCGCCCGGAGGACTACCGCGGCTACGAGCAGGCGCGCGAGCGGGAGCAGTACACGTTCTACGACATCGGCCCGTCCCTCAACACGAACTTCCTCTGGTTCAACCTGAACCTCGCCGGGAGCGATACCGCGGGAGTCAGGGCGGGCCAGCCCCTCGTGGGACCCGTGAAGTTCGCGTGGTTCGACAACCCGGTGTTCCGGCGCGCGGTTTCCATGGCCATCGACCGCGACGCTCTCATCCGCGGACCGTTCCGCGGCTACGCGATCAAGAACTGGCAGCTGCTCACCCGGGGCAGCCGCGTGTGGAACGACACGACGGTCACGGGGGACGACTACGACCCCGCGGGCGCCCGCAGGCTGCTTGCGGGCCTCGGCTGGCGGGACCGCAACGGGGATGGCGTGATCGAGGATGCGAAGGGGAACCCGGTGCGGTTCTCGATGATGACGAACGCGGACAACACGGTCCGCATGGACATGCTGACCCTGATCGTGGACGACCTCGCGAAGATCGGCATCCGGGTGACCCCCGCGCCGCTGGAGATGTCCGCGCTGCTCGGGCACACCCGCTCCGACCTGCGCTACGACGCCTGCCTGCTCGGCCTGGGCTCGGCATCTCCGGCCGATCCCGGCATGTACCCCAACGTGATCAAGTCGTCGGGTCTCACGCACTACTGGCGCAGCCGCCAGCCCGTGCCATCGACGCCCGAGGAAGCGCGCATGGACGCGCTCTTCGAGCGCAACGTGTACACGGCCGACCTGCAGGTCCGGCATCGCACATACCACGATATCGCCGCGCTCATGAACCAGCAGGCGTGGTTCGTCTGGCTGCCCACACAGCTCATGCGCCTGCCCGTGCGCGCCCGGTTCGGCAACGTGCACCCGACACCCATTCCGAACCGCATCCTGTGGAACGCCGATCGCGTGTTCGTGAGGCGGACGGCCGGGGCGAACTGAGTCGCCACCGATGAGGGCCCTCGTCCTGCGGCGCCTGCTGCACGTGATCCCGCTGCTGCTCGGGATCTCGGCGTTGACGTTCCTGCTCCTGCACCTCGCGCCGGGGGATCCCTTCGCCGCCATGGCGGAGAACCCGCAGATCTCGGCCGAGACCCTGGCGCGGATGCGGCACGACTTCGGGCTGGACCGCCCCGCGTGGGTCCAGTACCTGCTCTACCTGAGGAACATCGCGCTGCGGGGCGACTTCGGGCAGTCGTTCGCGTATCACCAGCCCGTCGCCCGGGTGCTGTTCGCCCGGCTCGGCAACACACTGCTGCTCGCGGGCGCCGCCGCGCTGGTGACGTGGGGGCTGGCCATTCCGCTCGGCGTGCTCGCCGCGGTGCGCACGCGCACATGGGTGGACCGCACGCTGTCGCTGGTGGCGTTCGCGGGGCTCTCGGTTCCGGAGGTGATCTCCGGGCTGGCGCTGCTCTACCTCGCGGCGCGCACCGGCTGGTTCCCCATCGGCGGCATGCACTCGCTCGATGCGGGTGAGCTGGGTGCGTGGGGCCGCTTCGTGGACCTGCTGCGCCACCTGGTCCTGCCGGCGCTGGTCGTGGGGATCGTGCCGCTCGCGAGCCGGATGCGCCAGATGCGCGCCGGCATGCTCGACGTGCTGTCGCTCGACTACGTGACGACCGCGCGCGCGAAGGGCCTTCCGGAGCCGGCGGTGATCGGCCGGCACGCGCTGCGCACCGCGCTCAACCCGATGATCACGCTCTTCGGCCTCACGCTCGGATCGCTCCTCTCGGGTTCCTTCATCGCGGAGTTCATCTTCAATTGGCCGGGGCTCGGGACGATCACCCTCGAGGCCATCCAGCGCCAGGACCAGTACGTCGTGCTCGGGGCCGTGACCATGGCGGCCACCGTGCTCGTGCTGGGCAACCTGGTCGCGGACGTGCTGCTCGCGATCGCGGATCCGCGGATCGCGCATGAGTGACCCCGCCGGCGTCCGCGTCGTGACGGGGGGGCGCGCCTGGCGCGCCCTGGCGGCCAACCGCGTGGCCATGGCCGGAGCCGCGCTGCTCGCGCTGCTCTATGCGCTCGCGCTCCTGGCGCCGTTCCTCGCGCCGTATGGCGAGAACGACATCGATCGCGCGCGCTTCTGCCACCCGCCGACCACGGTCCACTGGCGGAGCGTCACGGGTCGCTTCGGGCCCTTCGTCCGCGCGACCCGGGTGGCGGATCCGGCCGCCCTGCGCTACGTCGAGGTGCCCGCGGGCGAGCTGCCGCTGCGCTGGTTCGTTCGTGGCGCGCCGTACCGCCTGCTGGGGCTCGTGCCCTGCGAGCGCCACCTGTTCGGCGTGGCCGCGCCAGGCCGCGTCCTCCTGCTCGGCGCCGACCCACTGGGCCGCTGCGAGTTGACGCGCCTGCTCTACGGCGCACAGGTGTCGCTGACCGTCGGCCTGGTCGGCATCCTGATCTCGTTCACGCTCGGCATGCTGTTCGGCGGGATCGCGGGCTACTGGGGCGGGATCGCGGACGTGCTGATGATGCGCGGCACCGAGGTGCTGCTCAGCGTGCCCGCCCTCTACCTGGTTCTGGCGCTGCGGGGCGCGTTCCCGGTGGACATGCCCAGCCGGCGCGTCTACCTCGGCATCGTCGCCATCCTTGCGCTGGTCGGGTGGGCGGGACTGGCGCGTGTCATCCGCGGGATGGTGCTCGCGATTCGCGGGGCGGACTACGTCCTCGCCGCGGAGGCGCTGGGGATGAGCCGCTGGCGCGTGCTGGTGCGGCACATCCTGCCCAACACGCTGTCGTTCGTGATCGTGGCGGCGACTGTCGCGGTTCCCGGGTACATTCTGGGCGAGGTGTTCCTGTCGTTCCTCGGCATGGGCGTGCAGGAGCCCGCTGCGTCGTGGGGCAACATGCTGCAGCAGTCGCGCAATCTCGACGTGATGGTGAACTACCCCTGGATGCTCTTCGCGCCCGCGGCGGCGATCTTCGTCACCGTGCTGGCGTTCAACTTCTTCGGCGACGGGCTGCGGGACGCGCTGGATCCGCGCCAGGGGCCGGGAGGGAACCGATGAACGAGCCGCTGCTCGAGCTGCGCGACCTGCGCACGCACTTCCACACCGAGGACGGGGTCGTGCGCGCCGTGGACGGCGTGTCGTTCGAGCTGCACGCGGGGGAGACGCTCGCGCTCGTCGGCGAGTCCGGCAGCGGCAAGAGCGTCACCGCGCTCTCCATCCTGCGCCTGCTCCCGAAGCCGCACGGCCGCATCGCGGGCGGCTCGATCCGCTTTCGCGGCCGCGACCTGCTGGCGCTCTCCGAGGACGGGATGCGCCGGCTGCGCGGGCGCGAGATCGCGATGATCTTCCAGGAGCCGATGACGTCGCTCAACCCGGTGTTCTCGTGCGGGGACCAGATCGCCGAGGTGCTGGAACTGCACGAGAGGCTGCCGGGCGCCGCGGCGCGCGCGCGCGCGGTCGAGCTGCTGCAGCGGGTCGGCATCGCGGAGCCGGCGCAGCGCGCGCGCGAGTACCCGCACCAGCTCTCGGGTGGCATGCGCCAGCGCGTGATGATCGCGATGGCGCTCGCGTGCAGGCCGGCGATCCTGATCGCGGACGAGCCCACCACCGCGCTCGACGTCACCATCCAGGCTCAGATCCTCGAGCTGCTGCAGCGCCTGCGCCACGAGTCCGGCATGGCGGTGCTGTTCATCACGCACGACCTGGGCGTCGTGGCGGAGACCGCGGAACGCGTGGCCGTGCTGTACGCGGGCCAGGTCGTCGAGTATGGCGACGTCGGCCCGCTGTTCGCGCGGCCGGGGCATCCCTACACCGCGGGGCTGCTCGCCTCGCTGCCGCGCCTGGGCGAGCGCAGCGGGCGGCTGCGCGTCATCCCCGGCGGCGTTCCCGACCCGGCGCACCACCCCGCCGGTTGCCGCTTTCATCCCCGCTGCCCGATCGTCCAGGAGCATTGCCGTCGCGAGGAGCCCGGCCTCGAGGTCGGGCCCGACGGCCGGCGCGTGCGCTGCTGGCGCGCCGAACAGGTGGCCGCCGGCGTCGTGGACCCGGTCGCGGGCGGAGCGTCACGGTGAGCGCGGCGCTGCTCGAGGTCCGCGACCTGCGCAAGCACTTCCCGGTGCGCCGCGGGCTCTTCTCGCGCGTCGTCGGGCAGGTGCGCGCGGTGGACGGCGTGTCGCTCGACGTCGGAGCCGGCGAGACGCTCGGCCTGGTGGGAGAGAGCGGCTGCGGCAAGACCACCGCGGGTCGCGCGATCCTGCGGCTCATCGAGCCCACGAGCGGCAGCGTGCGCTTCGAGGGCACGGAACTCACCACGCTCGCCCCGCGCGAGATGCGCGCGCTGCGCCGGCGCATCCAGATCGTGTTCCAGGATCCCTACTCCAGCCTGAACCCGCGGCTCACGGTGGGCAGCATGATCGGCGAGGCGCTCGCCATCCACCGCATCGCGCGCGGCGCCGCCGCGCGCGCCCGCGTCGCGGAACTGCTGCTGAGCGTCGGGCTGGCCCCCGACCACGCCGGGCGCTACGCGCACGAGTTCTCGGGTGGCCAGCGCCAGCGCATCGGCATCGCCCGCGCGCTGGCGGTCGAGCCGCGGCTCATCGTGCTCGACGAGCCGGTGAGCGCGCTCGACGTCTCGATCCAGGCGCAGATCGTGAACCTGCTCCAGGAGTTGCAACAGCGGCTCGGGCTGGCGTACCTGTTCGTGGCGCACGACCTTGCCGTCGTGGAGCACATCAGCGACCGCGTGGCGGTCATGTACCTGGGCCGCATCGTGGAGACGGCGGGCAGGGACGCGATCTACGCGGGTCCGCTGCACCCGTACACGCAATCCCTGCTCTCCGCGGTGCCGGTGGCCGACCCGGCGAGGCGCAAGCCCCGCATCGTGCTGCCGGGGGAGGCGCCCAGTCCCGCGCACCCGCCCGGCGGCTGCCATTTCCACCCCCGCTGCTTCCTCGCGCAGCGCAGCGGCGTCGCCATGGCGCGCTGCCGGACGGAGGCGCCGCAGTTGCGCGAGGCGGCTCCCGGGCACCAGGTGGCCTGCCACCTCGCCTGACGGGCGCAGCGCCATGTGCCATCCCACCCTGGCCCTGCGCGGGGCCGCCCACTTCGGGGCGGCCTTTCGCGTGCGCAACGCGCGCCGTGCCCGCGCGTGGGATGCGTTGCGCAACGCCGCTGGCTCGTGATGCCGCCGAAGTCCGCGATTGCCACGAGTCCCGTGACGCATTCGCAGGAATATGCCGGCTTCGCGCGCCCCGGGGGACTGCCGGCATCGCCCTTGCGATGATCATCCGGTGAAGCCACGAAACACCGGCCGCGGGAAACGAGCAGAGCGCTGCACGCGATCGGGTTGCGCTGGCGACGAACACATACGCTGTGCTCCCTGTGCCACTCGTGATTGGCCGTTGGTGGGCTGATCCCCTATCGCGAGCGAAGGAGTCTACCGAACTGGCACACGGTGGATGCGGGGAGCGATATTGAAGGGCCCTGTTGTCCGCGGCGCCAATGGCCTCCGTGCTCGACTCACGCGACCGTGACCCAGGGCCCATGAACACGCCGAAGCGCCGCGGCACCTGCCGCGGCGCTTCGGCGTGCGGGGGGCGTGCTTCCGCCCGTCGGTCCCCGCGTCCGGGAAGACCCGCTCCGGTCCCGTTGACCCCGACGCCGCAGGCTGTTAGCGTCTGTCAGGGATGCGCGGGATGAGGGACATCCTGGCGGTTACCGGGTCGAGTCTCGAGGGACCATTGAGCCAGGACAAACCACGTCAGGCGCTGGGATTGCTGGAAACCCGGGGCTGGGTCGCTGCCGTCGAGGCGGCGGATGCCATGGCGAAGGCAGCCCGGGTGCGGATTGCGCGCTACGAGGTGACGCGGGATGCCCGGGTCACGATCGTGGTGCGGGGTGCGCTGGCCGATGTCGAGGCCGCCGTGGCCGCGGGTGAGTCGGCCGCCGCTGCGGTGGGGACGCTCTTGCGGGGACACGTGATCCCCGCGCCCGACGCCGCGCTGGAGTTCATGCTGGAACGGAGTTGAGCCGAATGGCGCTCCGCAGAGAGAAGACGACGCCACGACGGCGGGAGGATGACATGCAGGAAGAAGCTCTGGGCCTCATCGAAACGCGCGGCTTCGTCGCGATGGTGGAAGCGTCCGACGCGATGGTGAAGGCGGCCCGCGTGACGCTGGTGCACTACGAGAAGATCGGTGGCGGCTACGTGACCACCGTGGTGCGCGGCGACGTGGCTGCCGTGCGCGCCGCGACCGAAGCCGGCGCCGCCGCCGCTGCGAAGGTGGGCGAGGTGGTGTCCGTTCACGTCATCCCGCGTCCGCACGAGCAGCTCGAGGACGTGCTGCCGATCAACCGTCCCGAGCCCGTCGGCAAGAAGTAGTCATGATCCTGGCCCTGGTCCTGGGCACCGTCGTTTCCACGCGAAAGGACGGCGGCCTCTCGGGCCTCAAGCTGATGCTCGCGCGCGAAGTGGACGCTCAGTTCAAGCCCGCGGGGAATTTCGTCGTGGCTGTCGATGCGGTCGGCGCCGGAACCGGCGAGATCGTCCTGATCGCCGCCGGTTCCTCGGCGCGCCTGACCGACGTGACGAAGGACCGTCCCGTGGACCACGTGATCAGCGCGATCGTGGACGCCGTCGAGGTGGGCGGGAAGGACGTGTACCTGAAGCGCCTCGGACTCCCGGGATGAGCCGGCCATGACGCTCGACCCGACGCGCATCCAGGGCATCGTGGCGGACGTGCTCGACCAGCTCGAGCGTGGTTCCGCCGCGCCGGGGGGCGCCAGACCGCTCGGCGTGCACGACACGCTCGACGGGGCGGTCGCGGGCGCCCAGCGCGCCTTCACGGCGTTCCGCGACGTGCCGCTCGAGGTCCGCGGTCGCATCATCGCGGCCATCCGGGCCACGCTCCTGGGCCACCTCGACACGCTGGCCAGGCTGGGCGTGGAGGAGACCGGTCTGGGGCGCTACGAGGACAAGCTCGTCAAGAACCGGCTGGTCATCGAGAAGACGCCGGGCATCGAGGACATCGAGCCGAGCGTGTGGACGGGCGATCACGGCCTGACGCTCGTGGAGCGGGCGCCCTACGGCGTCATCGGCGTGATCACGCCGGTCACGAACCCGTCGGACACCATCATCAACAACGGCATCTCCATGATCGCGGGCGGCAACGTCGCGGTGTTCTGCCCGCACCCCAGCGCCCGCCGCATCTCGACGCTGACCGTGGACCTGATCAATCGCGCCGCGCGCCGCGCCGGCTCGCCCGAGCCGTTGCTGCACTCCGTGGCCGCACCGACGCTCGACATCGCCAAGGCGCTGCTGCGCCATCCGGGGACGCGCCTGAACGTCGTCACCGGCGGCCCCGGCGTCGTGAAGGAGGCGATGTCGTCGGGCAAGAAGTCCATCTGCGCCGGTCCCGGCAATCCTCCGTCCGTCGTGGACGAGACCGCCGACCTCGAGCAGGCCGCGCGCGACCTGGTGATCGGCGCGTCGCTGGACAACAACATCATCTGCGTGGACGAGAAGGAGATCGTCTGCGTCTCCATCGTCGCGGACCGGCTCAAGGAACTCATGAGCCGCGCCGGCGCGATCGTGCTGGCGCCGCACCAGGTGGAGCAGCTGCGCAAGATGGTGCTCGAGTACGAAAAGGGCCCGCGCAAGCACGGCGGGGTGAACAAGAAGTACGTGGGCAAGAACGTGGACGTGATCCTG
>CAIXRL010000012.1 GCA_903921835.1 Candidatus Eiseniibacteriota bacterium
AGGTGCAGCACCGCGTCGATATCGTGGATCATGAGATCCCCGACGACGTCGATGTCGAGGGATCTCGGCTGGAATGCCGCCATGCGATGGCCCTCGATGAACTTGGGTTCGCGGATGAACGGCCTCGCCGCGAGCAGCGCGGGGTTGAAACGCTCGACCTGCCCGACCTGGAGCGTGCGGTCCGCGCGCTTCGCCGCCGCGATCATGGCGTCGGCCTCGGCCACGGTCACGGCCATCGGCTTCTCGACCAGCACGTGGCAGCCCGCCGCGAGCGCGCGCTCCGTGGCCTCGCGGTGCGCGATCGTCGGGACCGCCACAGAGACCGCCTCGCACTCCGCGAGCAGAGCCTCGGGCGACTCGAACGCGCGTGCGCCGTACTGCCGGGCGACCAGGCGGGCGCGCTCGGCCGACGCGTCGTACACACCCACGAGTTCCGTCTCGGGGATCGCGCCGTAGACCCGCGCATGCTTCTCGCCCCAGACCCCGACGCCCCAGACACCACAGCGAACCTTCTCCACCGCAACCTCCCTCAGCGCGACACCCCGCGTACCGACGTTTCGCAGAACCGCGCGAAGTGCTCCACCTCAGCGATCCCGGGGAGGCGCGTGCGGATCTCCTCCACGGCACGCGACGCCGTCAGGCCTTCGCGGAAGAAGATCCGGTATGCGCGCTCGATGGCCTCGCGCGTCTCCGCGGCGACTCCGCGGCGTTCGAGGCCGATGCTGTTGACTCCCGCATTGCGCGGCGGGCTGCCCGCGGTCTTCACGAACGGCGCCACGTCCTGCGGAATGCGCGAGCCGCCGCCGATCATGGAGTGCCGGCCAATGCGGGTGAACTGGTGCACGACCGTGCTGCCACCGATGATGGCCCAGTCGTCCACCACGACGTAGCCCGCCATCTGCACGGCGTTCGCGATGACCACGCAATCGCCGACCTGGCAGTTGTGCGCGACGTGCGAGTAGGCCATGAGCAGGCAGTCGCTGCCGATGCGCGTCGTGAAGCCCGGCTCGGTCGCGAGGTTCGCGGTCATGTACTCGCGGCACACCGTGCGATCGCCCACGAGGAGGTACGACGGCTCGCCGGGGTACTTGAGATCCTGCGGCGGCGAGCCGAGCACCGCGCCGTGGTGCAGGTGGCAGTCGCTGCCGACGGTGGTCCAGCCGGTCACGAGCACGTGCGCGTCGACGCGGGTGCGATCGCCGATCGTGACCTCGGAGCCGATCACGGCGCCGGGGCCGACGGTGACGTCCACGCCCAGCCGCGCGGCCGGATCGACGAAGGCCCCCGGGTGGATGCGAACGCTCACTCGGTCCGCCGATCGACGACCGCAGCCATGAGATCGGCCTCGGCGACGAGTTGGCCGTCCACGAACGCCACTCCGTGCATCTTGGACGTGCGCCCCTTGATCTTGAGCAGCGTGAGCTTGAAGTCGATGCGGTCGCCCGGCGTCACGGGCCGGCGGAACCTCGCGTTGTCGATGCCCATGAAGTACATGAGCTTGGTGGTCGGGTCGTCCACCGAGTACAGCAGCAGCATCCCGCCCACCTGCGCCATCGCCTCGACGATGAGCACGGCGGGCATGATGGGATGCCCCGGAAAGTGCCCGTTGAAGAACGGCTCGTTGATCGTGACGTTCTTGAAGGCCTCGATGGACTTCCCCTCATCGAGCGCCGTGATCCGGTCCACGAGCAGGAACGGATAGCGGTGCGGGAGGATGTCCATGATGGCGGTGGTGTCCCACTCGTCGGGAGGCCCGCCGGCGCGCCGTCCCGGCAGCGGGAGCGAGTTCTTGAGTCGGCGCACGAACGCCACGTGGCTCTGGTGCCCCGACCGCTTCGCGGTGACGTGCCCGAGCAGTGGTCCGCCGAGGATGAACAGGTCGCCGAGCAGGTCGAGGATCTTGTGCCGGACGAACTCGTCCGGGAAGCGCAGCGCCTCGTCGTTGAGGATGCCGTCCCGGCCCACGACGATTGCGCTCTCCATCCGCCCGCCCTTGATCCAGCCCGCCTGGCGCAGCGCCTCGAGGTCGCGTTCGAGCACGAACGTGCGCGCTGGCGCGATCTCCGAGAGAAACGTCTCCGGCGTGATCTCGAGCGACCGCGTCTGCACGCCGATGAGCGGGTGGTCGTACTCGATCGTGAACGTGATGCGGAAGCCCTGGTAGGGCACCGCGCTCAGTTCGACGCCGCCTTCGCGCCAGCGCACAGGTCTCGTCACCTTGATGTGGCGGACCGGCCTGTCCTGCTCGACGATGCCGGCGCTGCGCAGCGCGCGCGCGATCGGCTCCGCGCTGCCATCGTGCCCCTCCGGCACCTCCATGCTGCTCACCTCGATGCGGAGGTTGTCGATGCCCAGACCCGCCACGGCCGAGAGCACGTGCTCCATGGTGTGGATCTGCACGCCATTCTGCTGGAGGATCGTGCGCCGTCCCGCGCCGGGATCGAAGTGCGCGTTCTCCGGCCTCACCTGAACCTCCGGGCCTCCCGGCAGGTCCACCCGTACGAAGCGCACGCCGTTCCCGACGGGCGCCGGCGAAAACGTCATGATGCCCTTCTCGCCCGTGTGCAGACCCACGCCCTCGATGCTGACAGGCCCCGCGATCGTCCGCTGCATGCGTGCACTCACTGCGCCGTCTCCTTCTGGCCCTGTTCGAGCCTGTCGAGCCGCTCCTCCAGCTGTTTGGTGCGCTCAAAGAGCGTGGGCAGGCGCTTGAGGTAGGCATTGAGCCGCTTGAAGACGCTGAGCGGCAGGGCCGGCGTTCCGAAGACCTTCGCGTTCTCCGACACCGATTTCGAGACGCCGCTCTGTGCGCCGATCTGCGCGCCGCGACCGAGATTCACGTGGCCGATGATCCCCGCCTGGCCGCCGATCGTGACGTAGTCCTCGAGACGAGTGCTCCCGGAGATGCCGACCTGGGCGACGATGATGCAATGCCTGCCCGTCACGACGTTGTGACCGATCTGCACGAGGTTGTCGATCTTGGTGCCGTCCCCGATCCGCGTCGCGTCGGTCGTGGCGCGATCGACCGTCGTGTTCGCACCGATCTCGACATCGTCACCGACAATCACGTTCCCGACCTGCGGCACCTTGTGGTACCGCCCGGCGTCGAATGCGAAACCGAACCCGTCCGCGCCGATCACCACGCCCGGATGCAGGATGCAGCGGTTGCCGATCGTGCACTCCTCGCGAACGGTGACCCGCGGGTACAGCAGAGTGTCCTCCCCGATCGTGGCTCGCACCCCGACGAAGCAGCCCGGCATGAGCACGGCGCGGGCGCCGACCTGCGCCCCGGCCTCGACCACGCAGTGCGCGCCGATCGAGACTCCCTCGGCCACCACCGCAGCGGGTGAGACGACCGCGGTCGCATGCACGCCGGCGGGCGGGCGGGCGAGCTCCGGCCGCATCAGGGCCACGACCCTCTGGAACGCCAGGTAGGGGTTGTCCACCTGCAGCAGCGGCAGCGGGGCCCGATCGTGTTCGCGCGAGCAGATCACGGCCGACGCCTGCGTCTCCTGCAGGTAGCCGTCGTAGCGCGCGTTCGCAAGAAACGTGATGTCGCCCTGCCGGGCCTCGCGAATGCCGGCGACTCCGCCGATCACCGTCGAACCCGCTCCCACCACGACGCCGCCCAGTTCCGCGGCCAGCGCGTCGAGCGTCCA
>CAIXRL010000013.1 GCA_903921835.1 Candidatus Eiseniibacteriota bacterium
GCGATCTGCGCGTCATCCGCTGCGAAGCTCGACCGGCCGCTGTCCTCATCGTGTGGACAACACGGTTCCGGGGTACCCACCGAAGGTGGGTCCGGCCGGCCGATCTTCTTGCGGCTGACGCACATCTCGCACTCTCGGCTCGCGGTTCGTGAATTGTCCGGGCCAGGTTGCGGGGCTTCACGCCGGGGCATCCCCGGCTGGAGAGGCACCCCGGCGCCACGACGGAGCGGGCCCGAACCGTCAGAACTCCGGTCCGATGCTGAAGGTCCAGTGCGGCCGGCTGACGTCGCGCAGGTCGGTGTGCCAGGCCACATCCCACTTGAACAACGCGAAGAAGAGGAAACTGCGGATGCCGGTGCCGAAGCTCAGGTCGGGACTCGCAAGTCGGCCACGGTCGTTCTTCATGGTCAGGCGGAGCGGATCACCCGCGTTCCAGACCAGTCCGGCGTCAGAAAAGACCGCGCCGCGAACGTTCAGGTTGCCCAGCGGCAGCGGCCCCACGAGACCCATCTGCTGGATGAACGGAAAGCGCAGTTCGGCGTTGACGATCGCGATTCGCGACCCCACCAGGTCGAACTCGGGGTAGCCGCGCAGCGTCGAGTAACCACCGACCCGGAACGCCTGCGGATCGTGGCCCCGTCTGGCCCAACTGGCAGCATCCAGCGTGCGGAACGCGAACGTATAGCCCGAGGTGAGGTCCCAGTACTTGCGGTAGTCGAACGACAGCGTCTGGTACTCGAGCGAACTGGACACCAGCCCCAACGCGGGCGCGTAGGTCAGGTTGTACCGCGAACCGTTCACGGGTCCGAAGTAGCCCGAAAGCGAGTTGTCCCCGACCAGCGACACCGATGGCGACGTCACCGAACGGTACGCCGTCGCGCCCACGACGTAGTAATCGAGCGCGTCCGGCTGATAGAACGTGCGCTGCACGAACATCTGCGTGAACGCGAAGTCGGCCCGGCGGAAGCGATCGAAGGGGTACGACACCTGGCCCAGACCGCCAAACGTGCGCTCCGAGAACACCTGCGCGCTGCCCAGTTGTTCGCCCAGCGTCGTGACCCGCGACTGGTAGTAGTTCTTGAAGTGGAACAAACCGCCGCTCAGGTCCCAGCGACGCGGCAGGTAGCTGTACATCACCAGCGCGTTGGTCTCCTCCAGCGAACCGGGGGACACGTCTGCGGCGATGTACAGGTCACGGTCACCGAGAAAGTCGCTGAGCAGTAGCGACGTACTGCCGATGAAACCGTAACCGGTCGCCGCGGCGAAGCCACCGTTGGCCTGCTCCGCGCCGAACTTCCAGCGATAGCCCTCGGGCTTCTGGCCGAGCAAGCTGTCGGGCAGCGCGAACGGTCCGCCGTTCTCCCGCAGCGGCGTCCGCTCCGGCAGCGCCGAGGCCGTGTCCGGCGGCACCATCGCCCCAGGCAGGTTCCCCGCCATGCCGCGCGCCTCGCTGGAGTTCCACGCCGAGGGCTCGATCGCGCCGGAGGGCGAGGCGCCGCGCGGGACGATCGGCCTCCGCCTGCCGGCCGCGAGCGACGTGTCGGGCACGGTGACACTGTCAGGCCAGGCGGCCGCAAGCGCGCCGTGCGCGCCGGGGGCGCTGGAATCCGGCGGCGCCGCGATCGCGACCTGCGCCTCGCTGAACACGGCGCTCGGAGCCTCGCGACGCAGGCGCGTCATCACGCCGTCGTTCGCGAGCGGCTCCTGCACGGCGAACACGTCCCAGCCCGCACGATCGAACGCCGAGAACACCAGCCGGTCGTTCTCGTGCGACCAAGACAGGCTGGTGACGCCGCCGAGCACGTCGGTCAACTGCGTCACCGTATGGTCCGCGGCGTCCCAGAGATAGATGTTGGGAGCGCCGTCGCGATCGGAGACGAACGCCAGCCGGCGCCCATCGGGCTCCCATGCAGGACTGTGGTCCTCGCCCGCCGTGTCGAGCAGCAGCGACACCTTGCCGGTGGCCACGTCGAGGTCGTACAAGCCGTAGTGCCCGTAGCCGTGCAGCGGCGGTTCGCAGCGCAGCACGACTGGCGCCGAACGATCGGAGGAGAAGGTCACGCGACGACCGTCCGGCGACCACGTGGGCTCCTTCTCGTCCCACGCGTCGTCCGTGAGTCGCTTCACCGCGCCCGTGCGGGCGTGAACCAGGTACAGGTCCGATCGGCCTCCCGTGAGGCCGGTGACGACGATCGAGTCGCTCACCGGTGACCACGCAGGGTACGCCAGCGCGTCGCACGGCAACGCGAAGTTGCCGACGATGTCGCCCGTGCGGGCGTTGACGACGTAGAGTCGGTCGCGACCCCGGCTCTTGGCGGTCAGCGCGAGCCGGCTGCCGTCGGGCGACCAGGCGATGGAGCTGCGGAAGAGCGGCATGCTCTCGAACTGGACGTTGCGCTCGCCTCTGATCACGCGGCGCAGCACGCGGCCATCGAACGCCGACATGATGTAGACGTCAGTGTACTGGCGGCGATCGCTGTAGTACGCGACCCGGTCGCCCTGTGGCGAGACCGCAGGCGCGATGTTGAGGTTGCTCTGGTCGCGGCGATGGTCCGTCAGCCGCTTGCCGTAGGTCTCGGGCGCCTCGTGCTTCGCCACCGTGGGCCAGTAGCGCTTGCGCAGGTACAGGCGCCACTTCTCGTCGAACTTCTCGACCGACAGGCCGTACGTGCGCTCGAAGGCGCGATCGAAGTTGCGCATCTGGCGCGCGCGCTTGAGCACGTCGCGGAAGCGCTCATCGCCGTAGTGCTCGATGAGGAACGCGATCGCCGACTGTCCGAACTTGTACACGGGGTAGCCACCGGCGTACGGCAGCGGTGGGACGTAGCCGGTGAGGGCGCCATCGCGGCACCACATCTCGGCGTTGGACTCCATGCCGAGCGAGAAGTACTCGGCCATGCCCTCGGCGAACCACAGCGGCATCTGGAAGAAACCCTGGCCGGACAGCAGCGACCTGCCGGTGCCGTTGTACAGGATGTCGAATTGAAACGCGTGCGTGAGCTCGTGCACCAGCACGTGACGGAAATCCTCGTACGAGCCCGAAAAGGGCACGAC
>CAIXRL010000014.1 GCA_903921835.1 Candidatus Eiseniibacteriota bacterium
CGTGCTCGTGGTGGGCGGTGCGATGGGCATGGCGGGCGCGGTGGTGCTCGCCGCCCGCGCCGCGAGCCGCGCGGGTGCCGGCTACGTGCGCGTCGCCGCGCCCGCGAGCCTCGCGGACGTGCTCGCGGCGCAACTGGTCGAGCAGATGCCGCTCGCGTGCGGCGAGGGCTCCCAGCGCTCGCTCACGACTACGGCCGCGCCGCAGATCCTCGAGGCGGCCGCGCATTCCGACGCCGTGGCGCTGGGGCCGGGACTGTCGCGCGATCCCGACGCGATGCGGCTCGCGCGCGACCTGCTCGCGCGCCTGGACCGGCCGGTCGTGCTCGACGCCGACGGGCTCGCCGCGTTCGCTCCGCCCGAGGGCGACCTGGCCGCGGCGCTGCGCGGCGCGCCGGCGCCCCGCATCGTGACGCCGCACCTGGGCGAGATGGCGCGCCTCACGGGCGAAATGCCCTCGGCGCTCGAGGCGCGGCGCGTGGACGCCGCGCGCGAATGGGCGAAGCGCTGGGGCTGCGTGCTCGTGCTCAAGGGCGCACCCACGGTGGTCGCGGGTCCCGACGGACGCGTGAGCGTGAACCCGACCGGCAACGCCGGCATGGCCACCGCCGGCATGGGCGACGTGCTCACGGGCGTGGTGGCGGCGCTGCTCGCGCAGCGGCTCGCGCCGTTCGACGCGGCCTGCATGGCGGTGTTCGCGCACGGCCTCGCGGGCGACTTCGCCGCCCGGGACGTCGGCCCGGTGGGGCTGGTGGCGAGCGACGTGGCCGACCGGCTTCCGCGCGCGCTGCACGCGCTGCACGGCGGCCTCGCGGCCCGCTGAGCGCCCGAACGCGGCGCGGCCCGCGGGCAATGAGCCCACGGGCCGCGCCGGAGACCGCCGATGACTTTACGAGACCGGACGATTCACGAACCGCCAGCCGAGAGTGCGGGCTTGAGGTGCCGCGAAATGAGGTTGACGAGGTCCGCCTTGGGGCGGTTGCCCATCACGCGCTCGACCATGGTGCCATCCTTGAACACCATGAGCGTCGGGATGGAGATGACGCCGTACTCCGTCGCCACCCTGCCGGATTCGTCGGTGTTGAGCTTCACGACCTTGAGCCGTCCGCTGAACTCCTGCGCGATCGCGTCCACGGTGGGCGCAACGGCGCGACAGGGGCCGCACCAGGGCGCCCAGAAGTCCACGAGCACGGGGATGGTCGACTGGATCACTTCCACTTCGAACGTATCGTCGTTGACCGCTTGCGCGTCTGACATGACAGCTCCCACTTCTGAAGGTCGGTCGCAGAGTTCATCAGGAGAGTAGATGCCGGCAGGTGGGGGCCAGATGCGCGGCCGTGTTTTCGACTCCGAGGATAGGAACGTCACAAGGATGCGTCAAACCTCCCGACTTCCGAGCGCGCCCCGCGACGACCAGGCGCGTTTCACGCGCACGAAATGATCCCGCTCCGCGACGAGACCCCATCGCTCACGACGCCCGTGGTGACGCGCGCACTCATCCTCATGAACGTGCTCGCGTTCGTGTTCGAACTCGCGCTCGGGCCGGAGCGTGGCGCGTTTGTGGTCGGCTGGGGCGTGATCCCGGCGCGGGTGATGGCGGTTTTCTCGGGGCAGGAACCGGTCGCGGCGCTGGCGACACTGCTGACCTCGATGTTCCTGCACGCGGGCTGGCTGCATCTCCTCGGAAACATGTGGTACCTCTGGGTCTTCGGCGACAGCGTCGAGGATCGCTTCGGGCACGTGGGCTTCATCGCGTTCTACCTCGCGAGCGGCGTCGCCTCCGCCGTCATGCAGGTCGCCATCAACCCCGGCTCGCCGATCCCGACCGTGGGCGCGAGCGGAGCCATCGCCGGCGTGCTGGGCGCCTATCTGGTGCTCCATCCGCGCGCACGGGTCGTGACGCTGGTGCCGATCGTGTTCTTTCTGCAGATCGTCGCGCTGCCGGCAATCCTCGTGCTGGGCCTGTGGTTCGTGTTCCAGTTCTTCTCGGGCGCCTTCGCGCTCGGGGGCGCCGGCGGCGGTGTCGCATGGTGGGCGCACGTCGGGGGCTTCCTCTTCGGCATGGCCGTGGCCGTCATGCTGCGCGGAGAGCGGACCTCGCGGGCCTGGGTGGACGAGTCGTAGGGCCGCGCCGGCCCCCGCATCCACTCGGGTCGCGGCGCCGCACCCGAGCGCCCGCCCCGGCCCGCGCCTTGGCACGCGCCCTGACACCGCTTTTCCGCAGCCCCGCCGTGCCGTAGCATCCCCGGGCCCTCCGGTCGCGGCCGCTCCGGCCGCCCCCCGGCTCCACCCCGTCCCCGAGGACACCATGCGTTCCGACCTCGACCCGCTCATGCGCCAACGTGGCCTCGCCGGCATCGTCGTGCTCGCGCACGATCACTACTGCCCGGCGCTGCACTGGTGCACCGGCCAGAAGATCCACCACGGGATCTACTTCCGCGCCGCCGACGGCCGCGCGCACCTGGTGGTGGACCCGATGGAGCGCGACCAGGCCGCGCTGGCGGGCTGCGAGTGGTCCACGTACGCGCAGCACGGCTTCCTCGCGATGGTGAAGAGCGCCGAGTCGCAGTCCCTGGCGATCGCCACGCTGATCACCAAGATCGCGGCCGAAATCGGCCTGCAGGGCGCGGTCGCGTTCGCGGGCGACGTGCCGCTCGGACAGGGCTACGCGATGCTGTCGCACGTGCGCGAGATCGCGCCCGCGCTCACGGTGGACGCGCGCCAGCCCGACGTGATTGCGCTCGCGATGGCGACCAAGGACGAGACCGAACTCGCGGCCATCCGCCGCGCCGCTCGGGGCGGAGTGGAGGCGATGGGCCGCGTCCGCGACTACCTCGGCGCGCTGCGCCCACACCAGGGCGCGCTCACGGACGGCACGGTGGACGCGGTCACGCTGGGGCACGTCCGCGCCCTCATCCACCGCGCGTTCGCCGACCACGGCCTCGCCGAGGACGGCGAGAGCATCATCGCGCAGGGACGCGACGCAGGCGTCCCGCACAACCGTGGCAACGACGCCGAGCCCGTGCGCCCCGGCGAAGCCATCATCGTGGACATCTTCCCCGGCGAGGCGGGCGGCGGCTACCACACCGACATGACGCGCACGTTCTGCGTCGGGCCGGCCGCGCCGGGGCTGCGCGAGATCTACGCGCACTGCCGCGAAGCGTTCGACGCCGCCATGGGCGCGCTCAAGGTGGGCGAGCCGTGCCGCTCGTACCAGGACCTCACCTGCGACGTGTTCGAGCGCCAGGGGCACGCGACGCTGCGCAGCCAGCCCGGCGTGCAGGAGGGCTACGTGCACAGCCTGGGACACGGCGTCGGGCTGGCGGTGCACGAGGGCCCGCGCCTGGGCGGCGGCGAGACGAACACCACGCTGCTCGCACCCGGCCACGTCGTATCGGTGGAGCCGGGGCTCTACTACCCCTCGCGCGGCATGGGCGTGCGCATCGAGGACCTCGTCGCCGTGCTGCCCGACGGCCGCATCGAGAACCTCACGCCCTTCCCCTACGACCTCGAGGTCGGGGTCGGCTCGTGAAAGGAACCTCGTACGAGGTCACCCGCCCGCCGCGCAGCGAGAACGTCGTGCTCGTCGGCCACGCCGCCCGCGACCGCCGGCACCTCCAGCGCTCGATGGAGGAACTCGCGCTGCTCGCCGACACGGCGGGTGCGATCGTCACCGGCACGCTGGTGCAGCGCAGCGGCACCGTGCACCCGGCCACGTTCATCGGCAAGGGCAAGCTCGAGGAGCTGGTGCTGATGATCGAGCAGGCCAAGGCCGAGGTGGTCATCTTCGACGACGACCTCACGCCCGCGCAGGTGCGCAACCTGGAGAAGGCCACGCAGCGCAAGGTGATCGACCGCTCCGAGCTGATCCTCGACATCTTCGCGCGCCGCGCCCGCACGCGGGAATCGCGGCTGCAGGTCGAGCTGGCGCAGCTCGAGTACACGCTGCCGCGGCTGACCGGCATGTGGAAGCACCTCGAGCGCCAGGCGGGCGGCATCGGCACGCGCGGCCCCGGCGAGACGCAGCTCGAGACCGACCGCCGCCTCGTGCGCGAGCGCATCGCGCGCCTGAAGGCGGCGCTCGAGAGCGTCGAACGCGAGCGCGAGACGCAGCGGCACCGGCGGCGCCGCGAGTTCCGC
>CAIXRL010000015.1 GCA_903921835.1 Candidatus Eiseniibacteriota bacterium
CTGCGAAGCTCGACCGGCCGCTGTCCTCATCGTGTCTGCAACACGGTTCCGGCGCGGCCGGCCGATCTTCTTGCGTCTGACGCACATCTCGCACTCTCGGCTCGCGGTTCATGAATACTCCGGGCTAGCCTCCGCCGATCAGGTGCACGACCTCGACGACGTCGCCGTCGTTCAGCACGGTCGAGGCGAGCCGGGTCTTCTGCACGACCTGCCCGTTCACGATGACGACCTTGAGCGGGAACGTGTAGGTCTTCTCGCGCAGCAGCGCCTCGATCGTGAGCCCGTCCGCGCACGCATGGGGATCTCCGTTCACCATGAGCGTCATGGTCACTCCGTGACGCCGTGGGCGGCGAGCAGTTCGACGAGGCCCTCGACCTTGTCCAGGCCGAGCGAGCGCACCTTGGCCAGCGTCGGGATGCCGTCGCTCGTCCAGCCCCGACGCTTGTACACCGCGTCGAGCAGGCTCTGGTAGCGGTCCTCACGGTACTTGCGCAGCGCCGCGCGCCGCTCGTCGAGCGTCATCGCCGTGGGATCGAGGCCGATCTCCTCCTTGAGCTGCTTGTCGTAGCGCTCCTGCCGCGAGACGTACTCTTCGGCGGTGACGGGGCCCTGCGAGCGGTAGGGAATGACGTCGTGCGCGCGGCGGCCGAAGCCCGCCTTGAGGTTGAACACGCGCTGGAAGTTGTAGACGCGCTCGCTCTGCACGATGAGGTCGTCCGGCGTCACCTCGCGCCCCGTCATGCCGGCGACGAACTCACAGTAGCCACGCACGTGCGCCGGCACCTTCGCCGGCGCGCCCGAGGTGCCGTTGTCCTCCGGCTCGACGTCGTTCCACAGCAGCTTGCACAGGCCATTGAGGCCGAACCATGTGCGCCACATCGGGAAGTAGTGCAGGGCCTCAGCCTTGTCCTCGAATGTCGGGATCTGCTTGTTCACCATGTCCATGAAGATCAACCAGGCCTCGTCGTGCTGAGCGCCCTTGAGCGCGATGCCATACCCGCCCTGCTGCGCGAGCGACTCCTTGGTCACATACTCGGAGTACTCGAGCCCCTTGGCCTCCATCCCGATATCCTGCAGATAGGCCGGGTCGGCACCGAAGCGCTCGGCGAAGATTCCCTTCATGCGCCGCACGCCCTGCCCGGCGATGAGGCCGAAGCCCTCTCCCCGCGCCATCTGGTGCAGCAGCTCCAGCGCGCCGTCGAAGCTGCCGAAGCGCAGGTCGAGCCCGCCCGTGCGTTCGAGGTCGAGCACCCCCGCCTCAAAGCACTCCATGACGAACGCGGTGAGGGTGCCGTACGAGATCGTGTCGACGCCGTAGTGGTCGCAGTAGTAATTGAGCTCGACGATCACCCAAGGCTCGAAGACGCCGATATTGCTGCCGCAACCCGCCGCGGTCTCGTACTCGGGGCCGTCCACCAGCACCTTCTTGCCCTTGTCGGGCCCGGTGCGCAGCACGTGACCCTCGACCGCCTTCGCGCACCCCATGTCGCAGCCGAGCGAGCAGCCGTCGGCGACGCCCTGCGTGAACACCTTCTTGAACTTGTCCGAGGCGATCTTGTGCGTGTCCGCGTGCGCACCGAAGCGGTAGTTGTGGACGGGCAGCAGGTCGTAGTCGTTCATGACCTCGACCAGATGTGCGGTGCCGACCTCGCGCATGTGGCATTGCTGCCGGTCGAGCAGCACGACCTCGCGCGTCAGCTCGGATCCGGCGCGGCGGATGCGGGCGGCGTCGACCGGGTCGTTGGGATCGCCGCTGAACGTGATCGCACCGGTGGGGCAGATGTTTGCGCAGGCCATGCAGCCGACGCATGTGGCGTTCTGCGTGCCGAACGGCATCACGACGCGGCGGTCGTCACCGCGGCCCTCGAACGCCAGCACGTGGTGCCACACGCCCTCGTCGCAGAGCCGTACGCACAGCCCGCACAGGATGCAGGCCTTCGAGTTCAGGTTGCGCTTCGGGTGCGTGAAGCGCGCCTCGGAGAGCCCCAGGTCGCGCGCCAGCTCCAGGACGACCGGCACGTTGGGCCAGCGCGCGAGCATCAGCTCGACCACGCCACGCCTCGTCCGCAGCGCCCGCTCGCTGCGCGTCGCGACCACGGTGGGCTCGTGCAGCGGGTAGTTGCACGCGGTGACGACGCGGCCCGGCCGGCCGTCCGTGACCTCGACGCTGCAGACGCGGCACATGCCGGACGCCGATACCAGCGGGCTGTCGCACAGCGTGGGGATCGCGATCCCCGCCTGCTTCGCCGCCGCGAGGATGGTCGTGCCGGGCTCCACCTCGAGTCGCTGGCCGTCAATCGTGACTGGAATCATCTCGGGTTTCCCTTGCCGCTCACCGGATGAGCACGGCGTCGTCGTGGCACACGTCGAAACAGCTGCCGCACTTGATGCAGAGATCCTGCTGGATGTGGTGGAGCTTCTTGTCCTCGCCCGTGATGGCGCCGGTCGGGCACTGCTTGGCACACGACGTACAGCCCGTGCAGTTGGCCTCGATCGTGTAGCGGATGAGCGCCTTGCACACGCCGCCGGGGCAGCGGTGCTCGCGAACATGTGTCTCGTACTCCGCGCGGAAGTGGCGCAGGGTCGAGCGCACCGGGTTGGGCGCGGTCTCGCCGAGGCCGCAGAGCGAGCCCTCGCCGATCGTGTCGCAGAGATCCTCGAGCAGCGCGAGGTCGCTCTCGCGGCCCTCGCCGAGCGTGATGCGCTCGAGCACGCCGCGCAACGCCACGAGACCGTCGCGGCACGGCGTGCACTTGCCGCACGATTCCTCGGCCAGGAAGTCCACCGAGTAGCGCGCCGCCTCGACCATGCAGGTACGGTCGTCCATCACGATCAGCCCGCCCGAACCCATCATCGAGCCGGCCTCGGCGAGCGTATCGAAGTCGAGCGGCAGGTCGAGCGCCGACGCCGGCAGAACACCACCCGAGGGACCGCCGATTTGCGCTGCCTTGAACGCGCGGCCCTTCGCCATGCCGCCGCCGATGTCGAACACCAGCTCGCGCAATGTCGTGCCCATCGGCACCTCGACGATGCCGGTGTTGCGGACCGCACCGAGCAGCGAGAACACCTTGGTGCCCGAATTGCCGCGCCACGGCGAGGCCGACACGTCGCCGGTGCCGATCGAGGCGAACGCCTCGGGGCCGTCGCGCACGATCGCAGGTACGTTCGCCCACGTCTCGACGTTGTTGACCACGGTGGGCAGACCGCGGTAGCCCTCGACCGCGGAGTGCACGTAGGTTGCACGCGGCTCGGGTGCACGGCCCTCGAGCGAGGCGATCAGCGCGGTCGACTCGCCGCAGACGAACGCGCCGGCGCCCCGGTGCACGGCCAGGTCGAAATCGAATGCCGTGCCGAGGATGCCGGTCCCAAGCAGTCCCGCCTCGCGCGCCTGCGCGACCGCCCGCTGCAGCCGCGCGAGCGCGAGCGCGTACTCGAGCCGGATGTAGACGAAGCCCTCGACCGCGCCGAGCGCCAGGGCGCCCAGCGCGAGACCCTCGATCACCAAGTGCGGGTCGGACTCGACGATGATGCGATCCATCACGGCGACGCCGCCGCCCGCGTCGGCGTTGCACACCACGACCGGCCGCACGTTGCGCGCGCGCGCCGCCTCGAGGGCGGCCTGCCACTTGAGGCCGGTGGGGTAGCCGCCGCCGCCGCGGCCGCGCAGGCCGGAGCGCACGAGCTGCGCCACCAGCTGGTCGCCGCTCGCGCCCGCGCGCAACGCGCCGCGGAGCGCCTGGTACGCGCCCGAGGCGATCGCCGCGTCGAGGCTCTCGGGGTCCAGCCGGCCGCGGTTGCGGAACGCGAGCCGGCTCTGCTTTGCGAAGAACGGGATGTCGCGCTCGCACGCGAGCGTGCCGCCGGCGCCATTCTCGTGGTAGAGCAGGTCGGCGTAGGGCCGGCCCTGCACGAAGTGCGACTCGACGAGGTGCGGCACCTCGTTGGGCGTCAGGCGCTCGTAGAACACGCCGTCGGGCTGCACGACGCACACGGGCCCGCGCGCGCACAGGCCATGGCAGCCGGTCGCGACGATCTCGACACGGTCCCCGAGCCCCCGCTTGCGAATCTCGGTCTCGAGCGCCTCGCGAACGGCGCGCGCCCTCACCGACACGCACTCGGTGGCCGAGCAGACGAGTACCTGCGCGCCTGGCGCCGCTACTGCCGGCGACGGCGCGCGCTCGAGGCTCTCCAGCGTGAGCCTACTCATCGGACGTCCCCCCCGGCGGCGCCCCTGGCCGCGGCGGCGTGGATCTTGCGGTAGCGGCGGACGAGCTTGCCGACCTTCGACGAATCGGTGCCACCGAGCACGTCATCGCCGATCGTGACCACGGCCGCGAGGCCGCAGCAACCGACACATCGCGCGCCCTCGAGGCTGTACTGCATATCGCTCGTGGTCTCGCCCGGCTGGACCCCGAGATGCCGCGTGAACGCTTCGAGCACGCGGGCCGAACCCTTCGCGTGGCAGGCGGGCCCGGTGCACACGCGGACGGGGACGCGGCCGCGCGGCGTGAGCGAGAACGCCTTGAAGAACGTGGCAATCTGGTACAGCCGCCCGAGGTCGGCGTCGGTACGCTCCGCGATGCGCTCGAGCGCCGGCCGGGCCAGGTAGCGGAACTCCGCCTGCAGGTCCTGCAGCATCTCGACCGCGAACTCGGCGTTGGCGCCCCAGCGGTCGATGATCGCGTCCACCGCGGGCGTGGGTGTGTCGGGCAGGGTCGTCGTGGGGACGAGGGTCATCGGCTAGGCCTCCTCGACCGACATCGACCACTGCGCGCGATTGCGCACGGTCTTGGCCACGATGGCCTTCAGGTTCTTGTTCATCAGCACGGTGCCCAGGCCGCCACGGCCCGCCTGCTTGAGCCGCGGCTCGCCGCGCTTCCAGTCGAAGAAGGACACGTTCAGGCAGCCGATGAGCGTGTGCAGCGCTCCCTGGCCCGCGGACACCACCGAGATGCTCTGCAGCTCGTCGTGCGTCCGCGCGTACATGCGGTGAAGCTGGGAGGCGATGTCGTAGCTGTTGAGCGCCTCGTGCGGCGCAGTCTCGATCGAGATGCGGCCCTCGTCGCCGTCAATCACGACGACCGAGTACTCCGCGGCCCGCCCGCGCACTTCGAGCGCGTCGAAACCGGAGAACTTCAGCAAGGGGCCAAAGTGCCCGCCGACGTTGCAGTCCATCACCGACCCGGTGAGCGGGGAAATGCCCGTGACGAGGCACTTGCCCGAGCCCGAGAAGTAGGGCGTGCCGCCCAGCGGCCCGGCGGAGAAGTAGAGTCCGTTGCGCGGGTCGTCCCAGAGAATCGGGCCGGGGATCGACTGCCACATCAGGTACAGGTCGAAGCCTTTGCCGCCGGTGAACGTCTCCCGCATGTACTCCGTCACCGGCCGGATCTCGATCGCGTTCGTGCTGAGATCGACGTGCAACGTGCGGTTGGCATAGCCACGCCGGACATGCACGGGGGAGTATTCGAGCGATGCGAGGACCCGATGGGCCGCCCGCATCTCCTTGATTTCCATTGTGGGCATTTCGTCTCCACGGCGTCCTGCGGTTCGGAACGCGAACCCTCCGCCCGAGGGGGACGGTGACTCGCAGCGCGAACAGAGTATGGCACAACCGGGGCGGGCAATCCGGCCGTCCCAGGTGCGCGAGTCCCCGAATCCGCCGTCGCCCATGCCACATCGATCCCGCGCGGGTCCGCCGAGAAAGCGGCCGCGCCGTGCCGGAGCGTCGTCGCGAGGCCGTGCGAAGGGCCACGCGCCGCCACCTGCCGCACTGTTCGGATCGGACGCCTTCCCCGAGGAGCCATGCAGCCCATCGCAGCCAGCGCGCCCGCGCCGGTCTCCGCCGGGGCAATACGACCGTACTCACCCACGACCTGGATCGCTTTCTCGCAGAGCGCGAACCGCGTCGCCTGGGCCGAGCGGCGGTGTGCGCGCGGTTGGCGACAGGCATCGTCGTGCGGCTAGAATGCGGCGCTTCCCACTCCGCCGAGGGCCCGCCATGCCGAGCGCGACGTCGTCACGCGATCCACGCCGAGTCCGCCCGCGCACCGGTGTGCTCGCATGGCTCGCTCCGCGGCGGGCGCGCAGCCTGCCCGCCGCGCGACTCTGGAAAGTGCTCGCGCGCACCGTGCACCTCGTCGCGATGGCGCTCGTGGTGGGCGGCGTGGCGAGCGGAAGCGGTGCACGGGAGATGGCGGCTCCGCTCGCGCTCACGGTGGCGAGCGGGCTCGTGCTGCTCGGCATCGAGCTGTGGATGACGGGCGCGTACCTGATCGAGGGCGCCGGCTTCGCGGTGCTCGCCAAGCTGGCGCTGCTCGGCGCCGGGCTCCTGATCCAGGGCGTGCGGCTCGAGACCCACCTCGCGGCGATTGCGGCCGCCTCGATCGGCTCGCACATGCCGAAGACGTGGCGGCAGTGGTCGTTCATCGCGACGCGGGGCGACGCGTGAGCGTCCGCGTTCGGGCTGCGCGACGCGGCATGCGGCGGGCGTGCCGATGATCTCGTACCGCGAGGCGCTGCAGTGCGTGCTCGAGACGATCGCGCCGCTGCCCGCGCGGCAGGTCGCGCTGGCCGAGGCGCTCGGGCGCGTTGCCGCCGAGGACGTGATCGCCCGCGAGCTCGTGCCGCCGTTCACGAACTCCGGCATGGACGGCTTCGCCGTGCGCGCCGCCGATCTGGCGACCGCGACCGATGAAGCTCCGGTCCGCCTGCGGGTGCTCGCCAACGTGTCCGCGGGCCAGGTCGCGACGCTCGAAGTCACGCCGGGCGCGGCGCTCCGGATCATGACCGGCGCGCCGCTGCCCGGCGGTGCGGACGCCGTCGTCCCGATCGAGCGCGCGGTCGTGTCGGGCGACACGGTCGAGCTGCGCCAGCCGCTGCGCGCAGGCGCGAACGTCCGGCCCGCGGGCGAGGACATCCCTGCCGGCACGCAGGTGGTTGCGCGCGGCACGACCCTGAGGCCTGGCGACCTCGGCGTTCTTGCCGAGGTCGGCCACACCCGCGTCGCGGTCGTGCCGTGCGCGACAGTCGCGCTCCTGACGACCGGCGACGAGCTGGTCGACGCGGCCGAGCGCCCCGGGCCCGGCCGCATTCGCGACTCGAACGTGTACGCGGTGAGCGGGCAGGTTGCCGCCTTTGGCGCGCTCGTGCGGGCGACGCCGCGCGTTCCGGACACACGCACCGACATGGAGCGGGCGCTGCGCGCGGCGCTGGAGTACGCCGATGTGATCGTCACGACCGGCGGAATCTCGATGGGCGACCGCGACTGCGTCAAGGACGCGCTCGACGCTCTGGGCGCCGAGCGGATGTTCTGGCGCGTCGCGCAGAAGCCCGCGGGGCCGCTCGGCTTCTGGCGGCTCGGCGGCAGGCCCGTCTTCGGCCTGCCAGGCAACCCCGTCGCCGCGATGATCGCAATGGAGGAGTACGTGCGGCCGGCGCTGCGTCGAATGATGGCGATGCCGCGGCTGCACCGCCCCGAGCGCGTCGCCACGCTCGAAACGGGCTGGGAGCGGCGGGACACCGACCGCCGGCTGCACTTCCTGCGTGTGCACGCGCGCGAGGAGGGCGGCGCGTGGCGCGCGCGTCTCTCCGGCGCGCAGGGCTCGGGGATCCTGTCGTCGATGGCACGCGCCAACGCGCTCGCGCTGGTGCCCGAGGACACCCTCAGCGCGCAGCCGGGTGCCCAGGTCCCGATCCACCTGATCGAGGAGCCCGAGGACCACTGACGCGCGACTACCGGCCCGGCTGCTCGCGCTCGACGTCCCAGTAGACGAGCGCCGAGCGCACGCCCTGCGGCCAGAGGTAGCGGCCCTCGGACGGCACCAGGCGGCGCCGCAGCAGATCGGCCAGGAACGCGTCGTGCTCGGTGCTCTCGCCGAGACCAAAACGCTCCTTGAGGTCCGCGAGCGCGGCGTCGAGGCTGGGGCTCGACCACGGATCCCAGAGTCCGGTGTCCTCCATCTGCACATTGGCGTGGATGCCCATTTGTAGCAATACATTGTAGGCCACCTGGAAGTTCACGCTGTCGTGCGGATGGCCCCAGATGTGGCGTGCGGCCTCGGCCATGAGGCCGTCGGCGGTCGGCGCGCGCATGAGCAGGAAGCACGTCCGCCGCGTGACGTGGACCATGCTCCGGATGAACGCGGGCAGGTCCGGCGTGCCGTACATCGCGTGCGAGCACAGCGAGACGTCGTGCGGCTCGACCCCGGCTTCAGGCCACGTGCCCTGCACGACGGTAACGTTCCCGACCTGCTGGCCCGCGAGGTGGTCGCGCATCACTTCGATCATGGCGCTCGACGGCTCGACCGCAGTCACGGCATGCGCGCGCCGCGCCATGAACGCGGCCCACATACCGGACCCGGCACCGATGTCGAGCGCGGTGGCGCCCGGAAGGGCGGCCAGTGTCGTCGCGATCAGCGCGCGGCTCGAGTCGCCCGTCTGCCAGCGGCGCACGCTGCCGGCGTGGAACGCCCGCGCCCGCGTCACCCAGATGTCGGGGCCGGTCTCGGCCATGCGCCGCTGCCACGACTGCTGGTGCGCCTCGACCAGCTCCCGCCACATGCGGATCCAGTCCGTTTCGCGTTCCATGTCACTCCCTTCGTTCGTCCAGCCTGACGCGCTCTAGCCCGGACTATTCATGAACCGCCAGCCGAGAGTGCAAGATGCGCGTCA
>CAIXRL010000016.1 GCA_903921835.1 Candidatus Eiseniibacteriota bacterium
CTCGAGCGCTACGGCGTCGAACTCATCGGCGCGTCGCTCGAGGCGATCGAGAAGGCCGAGGACCGCGACCTGTTCAAGCAGGCCATGCAGCGCGCCGGCATGCAGCTGCCGCGCAGCGGCTACGCGACCAGCGTGGCGGATGCGGTGGCGCTGGGCGGGCAGCTCGGCTACCCGCTCGTCATCCGCTCGTCGTTCACGCTCGGCGGGCAGGGCTCGGGACTCGTGACCGACCGGCGCCAGCTGCGCGAGGCGGCGCGCATCGGCATCGCGGCGAGTCCCAACGGCAGCATCCTGATCGAGGAGAGCCTGCTCGGCTGGAAGGAGTTCGAGCTGGAGGTCATGCGCGATCGCGCGGACAACGTGGTGATCGTGTGCACGATCGAGAACTTCGACCCGATGGGCGTGCACACCGGCGACTCCATCACGGTGGCGCCCGCCCAGACGCTCACCGATCGCTGCTACCAGGCGATGCGCGACGCGGCGCTGCGCATCATCCGCGAGATCAGGATCGAGTCCGGCGGCTGCAACATCCAGTTCTCGGTCCACCCCGGCACCGGCGAAATGCGCGTCATCGAGATGAACCCGCGCGTCTCGCGCAGTTCCGCGCTGGCGAGCAAGGCGACCGGTTTCCCGATCGCGAAGATCTCCGCCATGCTCGCGGCCGGCCTCACGCTGGACGAGATCCCCAACGACATCACGCGCAGGACGTTGGCGTGCTTCGAGCCGTCGCTGGACTACTGCGTGGTGAAGATCCCGCGCGGGGCGTTCGAGAAGTTCCGCGTCACCGATCGCCGCCTGGGCACCCGGATGAAGTCGGTCGGCGAGGTGATGGCGATCGGCCGCACGTTCCCCGAGGCGCTGCTGAAGGGCTGGCGCGCGCTCGAGACCGGCGGCGACCTGCTGCCCGGCCCTGCGGCGCCGGAGCAGCTCGATGAGCTCCGGCGCTCGCTGGGCGAGGCGCACCCCGACCGGCTGCGCGACCTGTTCCGCGCGCTTGCCGCGGGCGAGGCGCCGGCGGCGCTGGCGAGCCTTACCGGCATCGACCCGTGGTTCCTGCACCAGATGCACCGCATCACCGACTTCGACCGCCTGCTCGTGGACACCGGCTGGGACGATGGCCGCGTGCGCGCGGCCAAGCGCCTCGGCATCTCCGACCGGCACCTCGCGTTCCGCTTCGGGCTCACTGAACCGCAGGTGCGCTCGCGCCGGATCGCCGCGGGCATCGTACCCGTGATGAAGGCCGTGGACACGTGTGGCGCGGAGTTCGAAGCGGAGACGCCCTACTTCTACTCGACGTACGAAGACGAGAGCGAGGTTCCCGAGCCGAAGAAACCCCGCGTGCTCATCCTGGGCAGCGGTCCCAACCGCATCGGCCAGGGGCTCGAGTTCGACTACTGCTGCGTGCAGGCGGCGCTCGAGCTCAAGGCGCGCGGCTTCGAGGTGCTGCTCGTCAATTCCAATCCGGAAACGGTGAGCACGGACTACGACGTCTCGAGCCGGCTCTACTTCGAGCCGCTCACGGCCGAGGACGTGCTGAACATCGTGGACGTCGAGCGGCCGATCGGCGTCATCGTCCAGCTCGGCGGCCAGACCCCGCTCCGGCTGGCGCGGGCGCTGCACGAGGCCGGCGTCCCGATCCTCGGGACCTCGTACGACAACCTCGACCTGGCCGAGAATCGGTCGCGCTTTCGCGACCTGGTCAGCGGGCTCGGCCTGAACCAGCCCGAGAGCCGCATCGCCTCCTCGAGCGCGGAAGCCATCGAGTGCGCCGAGGCGCTCGGCTACCCGGTGCTCGTCCGGCCGTCGTACGTGCTCGGCGGGCGCGGCATGCGGGTCGTCTACGGGCGCGAGGGGCTCGAGGACTGGCTCCTGCGCGAAGCGCTGGTCTCGCGGGAGGAGCCCGTCCTGCTCGACAAGTTTCTCGAAGGAGCGATCGAGGTGGACGTGGA
>CAIXRL010000017.1 GCA_903921835.1 Candidatus Eiseniibacteriota bacterium
CTCGCGCCGGACGACGACGCGCGCGCGCCCGGCGTGGCGCCCGCGGTGCGCCAGCGTGCCGACGCGCTCGTGCGCGCGCTGCTCGCCCCGGCGCGCGAGCTGCCCGAGCTGCACCTGCGCGACGTGGACGTCCGGCGCGGCGACGAGCCGCTGCTCACCCTTGCGGCGTTCGACCTCGCGCACGACCGCGACGCGGTCACGCTCGCCTCGACCGGCACGCTGCGCGGCGAATCGGACGTGCCGTTCGACCTGCTCTTGCGCTGGCAGCACGACGACCGGCTCACCGCGCGCGCCGAGTTCCGCCTCGGCGAGGCCACGCCGCCCTCGCCCGCGACGCTGCTCGTGCGGGTGGACGGGCGCGTGGCGCAGGACCACCGCACGCGCGAGCTGCGCATCGCCGACGGCACCGTGGTGCGCGTGGGCGAGCTGGCAGCGGGCGTCGTGGGACGCGTGAGCGCGAAGGGGCCCGCGTTCGAGCTCGCCATCGCCGCCGATCACCTCACCGCGGACGGCTTCCGCCGCAGCCTGCCGGCGGCGCTGCTCGGGCCGCTCACGGGACTCGAGCTCTCCGGATCGTTCGACTGGCGGGCGGGCTTCGCGCTCGACCTCGCCGCTCCCGACAGCGTGCGCTTTCACGCCGACGTGATCCCGCACGGCCTCGCGCTCGACGCGGAGCACTCGCGCCCTTCGCTCAGCGTGCTCTTGGGACCGTTCATCGCGCAGATCCACCTGCCGCACGACCGCATCGTGCCGCGCGAGCTGTCGGACGCGAACCCGCACTTCCGCACGCTCGACCGCATCAGCCCGTTCCTGCGCGACGGCGTCCTCACCAACGAGGACGGCGGCTTCTGGCGCCATCGCGGCTTCAACACCGAGGCGATCGCCCTGGCGGTCGCCGCCGACCTGCGCGCCGGCTCATACAAGCGCGGCGCGGGCACCATCACCATGCAGCTCGCGCGCAACCTCTGGCTCGGGCACCGGCGCACGCTCGCGCGCAAGGCGCAGGAGGTCGCGCTGGCGTGGCTGCTCGAGCACCAGGGCGGACTTGCCAAGGAACGGCTGCTCGAGATCTACCTCAACATCATCGAGTGGGGCCCCGAGGTGCACGGCGCCGACGAGGCCGCGCGCTACTACTTCGACGAGGACGCCGCGCAGCTCTCGCTGCCCGAGGCGCTCTTCCTCACCATCGTGGTGCCCAGCCCGGTGAAGTGGCGCTGGCGCTTCACGCCGGACGGCGCGCTGCGGCCCTTCGCGCGCCAGCAGATGCACTTCATCGCGAACAAGATGAGCGCCAGGGGCTGGCTGGCGCCCGAACGGGTGCCCCCCGCCGACTCGCTGCACGTCACCTTGCGCGGTCCGGCGAGGGCCCTGTTCGCTGCGCGCGACACCATCGCCGCCGCGGACAGCACGATCTTCGACCTGCCCTGACACGCGCCGAGGGGTGCAGCACACGCACCACGTCACCGCGCGGCAGGCCACGCCCCGTCCCGTTCGCAACGAGGGGAGGGCGGGTCTAGCCCGCATTATTCATGAGCCCGCGGCCTACGAGCGCGATCTGCGCGTCCTCCGCTGCGAAGCTCGACCGGCCGCTGTCCTCATCGTGTGGACAACACGGTTCCGGGGTACCCACCGAAGGTGGGTCCGGCCGGCCGATCTTCTTGCGGCTGA
>CAIXRL010000018.1 GCA_903921835.1 Candidatus Eiseniibacteriota bacterium
CCGCGGCTGCGCCCTTCTCGCGCACGATGCAGCGCGCGAGCAACACTCGCGCGGCACGCACGTCATCGCGTGCGGCACCCTTCACCGCAAGTGCCTCCTGGGCCAGCGTCGCCGCGCCGGGGTACTCGCCCGCCTTGAACGCGAGCAGCGCCGCGGTGAGCGGAGAGGTCGCGGTGTCGGCGGGAGTCGCGGCGGGTGCCGCCGCCCCAGGACTGGCCGGCGTCACAGTCGCAGTCGTGGTCTCTCGGGCGGTGCCCGGGCCCGCGGCCTGGCCGCTCTTGGGCCTGACGCCGGACAGCATGACGCCGGCCACGATGGCCGCCGCCACCAGCACTCCGACTCCGGCGAGAAGTGGGACCGGAAGGCCGGCCCGGCCCCCTGACCTGGCCGGCGCATGTGTCCTGGCGGCCGGCGGCCTGGGCGGAGACGGTCTCTTCGCGGTGGGCTCGACCCTGGCGGCGGCGTTCTTCGCAGGCGTGCTCGCCGGCGGGGCTGCCGCCACGGGCGGAGCCGTGGGAGTCGCCTGCGCTGGCGGAGCCGTGGCCGCGGCGGCGGCCGCCGCCGCCATCTCGGGCGTGATCAGGAGTGTGCGGTCGTCGCCGGCCTCGGCCTTTGCCGCGACCGGCGTGGCCGGTGGGGCCGCCTCGGCCGGCGTGGCCGGTCGGGCCGCCTCGGCCGGCGCGGCCTTCGAGACCAGAGCCTCGCGGTCGCGCTCCAGTTTCCTCGCGTGGTCGCGCGCGACGACGTTCCCGGAGTCGAGGTACAACACCCGGCGGAACTCGAGCAACGCGTCGTCGATCTTCCCCAGCCCCATGTTCTCGAAGAAGAGGCCCTGGTCGAGATGGCGCGACAGGCGCTTCTGGCGCCACTTGGACGAGACACCATCGGGGTCGACCGCGTACTCGCGCAGCAGGTCCTTGCCGCGGTGCAGGCCCGACGTCTCGATCACGTCTTCGAGCGCCTCGCGCACCTGCGAGATGGCCTGCGTGCGCTTGCCCACGTCCTTCTGCAGCATGCCGCGCACGATGCGCGCGACCTCCTCGGGCACCAGCGGATTGAAATGCGTGACGTCGGGCGGTTCGACGGTGAGGATCGAACGCAGCACGGTGGAATAGGAATCCCCCCCGAACGGCCGGGTGCCGCCCAGCAACTCGTACGCGACTACTCCGGTCGAGAAGATGTCCGAGCGTTCGTCCACGATTTCGCCGGTTGCCTGCTCGGGCGACATGTAGGCCGGCGTTCCGAGCACGGAACCCACCATGGTCATCTGCGTCGAGGTGTCGGCGCCGCTGCGCGCGAGCCCGAAGTCCATGATCTTGATGGTGCCGCCGGGCGTGAACATGATGTTCGCGGGCTTGATGTCGCGGTGCACGATGCGGTGGCTGTGGGCGTGCTCGAGTCCGGCGCACACGTCACGCAGCATCAGCAGCGCCATCTCGATCGGCGGCGCGCCGTAGGCGTCGATCCACTTCTTGAGATCCATGCCCTCGACGAACTCCATGGCGATGTACGCCACGTCCTCGTGCCGGCCGCAGTCGATCACCTGGATGATGTTCTCGTGGCGCATCATCGCGGCGGCGCGGGCCTCGCGCTCGAAGCGCTGGACGAGCTTCTCGTCCTCGGCGAGGTGCGGGTAGAGGATCTTGAGCACCACGGGGCGGTTCAGCGACTTCTGGACGGCCAGGTACACGGACGCCATGCCGCCGGAGCCGATTTTGTCCCTGAGCTCGAAGCCCCCGAAATCCTTGTTCAATGCCATGTGTTCGTCTCTCCCGAGCTCGATCTCGTCTCGTGCTTCTGGCCGGAATGCATCATACCGAACACGACCCATGCGAGCCCGGAGATGGCGAACAGCAGAACGATCAACGCTCCAATGAGCCACTGCAGAGCCCGACGCCGCGGGTTGGCTGCCCCGGCCTTCGGTCTGGCCCTGCGGGCCGGCCCTGGAGAGCGTGTCTCCATTGCCGGCGCTTCGAGGCGCGCCAGCAGCACCGTGATGTTGTCGGGTCCGCCGCGCTCGTTTCCGAGCCGGATCATCTCGCGGCATGCCCGCTCCAGCGACTCGCCGGAGGCGATGCGGGCCAGATCCGGATCACTCAGCTGGCCGTGCAGCCCGTCCGAGCACAGCAGGAACGTGTCGCCGGGCTGCGGCGGCCCGTCCAGCCGCACCACGTCGGGCTCGACCGTGGCGGCGATCCCGACGCTGCGCGTGACCACGTTGCGCCGCGAGTCCCTGCGGGCCTCCTCGGGCGTGAGCTGCTTGCGCGCGACGAGCTGCGCGACCAGCGAATGGTCCTGCGTGAGCTGGCGGATGCGCCCCGCGCGCACCAGGTAGGCGCGCGAGTCGCCGACGTGCGCCATCACCGCCTCCTGCGGCCCGAGCGCGAGCGCGGTGCACGTGGTACCCATGCCCTGGAGGTCGGCGCGGGTGTGGTTGTGCTCCCAGACCTCCGTGTTGGCCACCTCGACCGCCCGGCCCAGCGCCTCGCCGGTGTCGGGGGAGGCATCCTCCGCGAACGCGCTCAAGATGGCGTCGACGGCCATGCGGCTCGCCACCTCGCCGGCGTTGGTGCCGCCCATGCCGTCGCACACGATCAGCAGCGTGACGCCCTGCCTGCCCGCCGACGGCGGCATGACCTGAACGGCGTAGCTGTCCTCGTTGCCGGATCGCTTGCGCCCGACGTCGGTCGCCACTGCGGTTGCGACGCGCATCCGTTCCGAATTCATGAAGCTCCTTCAGCCTCGCGCTTCGTAGATGAGATGCACCGCGGGGCCCAGGCTCACACGGTCGCCGTCGGCCAGGACACGGCGCACGATACGCTCGCCGTTCACGAACGTGCCATTCTCCGAGTTCAGGTCCGCCAATTCAACGGTTCTTCCGCGGCGCTCCAGCACGGCGTGATTCCGCGAGACCTGGGTGTTTGCGAGCACGATGTCGTTGCCATCGGCCCCGCCCACGGTGACCGGGTACGCGAAGACTTCGTACCACACTCCGTCTTCGGCGTCGCCGTCGTGGACCAGCAGGCCCTGCTGCCGCCGCCGCAGAGCCAGGAACGCCGCACCCGCGGCGAGCAGCACGGCGAGCCCGGAGAGCCAGAGGAGCGGAGAGCGCCACCATGCCCCGGGCAGCGCGTCGGCGGTGTCGTACGTGTCGTCACACCCGCGCCGCGCGCCGTCGTGGTCCACGGTGAGGCTGATCGCGTGGCGGCTCCTGGCGCGGTCCCACCCCGGGACCCGGAACTCCAGCACCCAGCGGCCGAGTGCGCGGGCCGCGATTTCCGGCAGCAGGTCGGGCAGGCTGGCCGCCGAGGTTGCGCTCGTCACCGCGCCACCGGTCTGGGCGGCCAGCTGGCGCAGGCGCTCGCCCTCGGCGGAGGCGCCGCCATCGTCCAGCAGCACGATCATGACCGGCACGAGCCGGCCGCGCGAGTGCGCCATGGCGTGGACTTCCAGCGCCGTGCGCCGGCTGCCGCCATCGGCGCCGCGCGTCACCACCAGCAGCGCGCCGCCGCGGCGCCCGGGCAGGCGCGAGGCGTCCCGGGCCGCGCCGTAGAGCGCGTCGTACAGCAGCGGGGTTTCATCGCCGGCGAGCGCGCCGAGGCCCTGCGCGATCCGGTCCGCCGCGTCCGCGTCCTCCTCGAGCGAGCGCGTCCGCGAGCCCGCGATCACCACCACCAACCGGTCGCCGTGTGGCAGCTTGCGGCCCAGCGTTCGCAGCGCCTCCTGGACGCCGGCGAGCGATTCGTGGCGCAGCAGGGTCGCGTCCAGCACCAGGGTCACGGTTGCCCCGGGCTGCCGCGTCCTGCCGGACTCGGCGGTGAGGTCCTCGACCGGCGCGCCGTCCACCGTCACGCGGAACGAGTGCTCGAGGCCCGAGAGCGGCGTCCCGGCGGCATCCACCACCGAGACCGTGACGCGGTGGCGCCCGTCGGGCGTCACGCGCACGCCGTCCACGCGCACCGTGCCCGGCATCTGCGCCCGAGCCGCGCCCGCGACGAGCGCCGCGACCAGCGCCGCGGCTGCGAGGACCGCGGGCGCCCTCACGGCGCCTCGAACCCGAAGCGGCCGGGCGCTTCGGCGATCAGCCGCACGGCGAAGATCTTGGGCACGTAGTTGCGCGTCTCCTCGGGCAGCAGGTCGTGCTCGACCAGGTACCAGTACTTGCGCGCCGCGGGGAGCATGGGATCGTCGATCCGCTGCTTGGCGCGCGAGACGGCGTTCGGGCCGCGGTTGTAGGAGGCGAGCACCAGCATGAAGTACTCGGGGCCCTGGTCGCGGAGCAGGCGCGCGAAGTAGTCGGCGGCGGCCGCGGTCGAGCGCTCGACGATGGTGCGGTCGTCCGCGGCGGGATGGTCCGGGTAGATGCGCAGCCGGTGCTCGCCCGCCACCGTCGGCATCAGCTGCCAGAGCCCGAGCGCTCCGACCGGGCTCTTCTGCATCGGATCGAGACTGCTCTCGACCCACGCCACGTAGCAGAACGCCTCCGGCAGGTGGCGCGAAGCGAGGATGCCGCGGATGCGCGGCTGCACG
>CAIXRL010000019.1 GCA_903921835.1 Candidatus Eiseniibacteriota bacterium
CGGCGGGCGCCGATCGTTTCGGACCGGGACGCGCGTCCCGCCTCGCTACATGGAAAAGCGCAGGTAGGTGCGCACCTCCCACTCGCTGCCGTTCGCCGCTCCCGGTCTCGGCACCAGGCGCCTCGTGACCGGATCCGTGGTCACCTCGCTGTACCGCGGCGAGTACTGGTCGAGCGATCTCCAGGTGGCGCGCACGCCGATGCGCGTCTGCGGGTTCGTGTCGAACCACTGCGGCGAGCCGAGCGTATGCGACAGATCGCCCATCACCTGCACCGGGTAGGTCAGGTTGAAATCGTGGTGGTAGTCGTACGGGCCCCAGTCGTTGAACTTCGCGAATGCGGTGAGCTGGGTCGAGGCTCCCGCCAGCTTCACGTCGCCGCCCCAGCGCGTCACCCGGCGCGGATCGTCGGAGACGTTGGGCTCGCCGGTGCCGTAGAACGCGTGCGTGACGATGCGCAGGTTGGACGACACGCGCGATACGGTGCGCGCGTTGACCTCCCACAGGTCGCGCGCGGGCGTCGCGCCCACGAACGCGAACGGCGTCACGCCGTCGGACAGGAAGCCGATCGCGGCGTCCATGCTGGTGGGCATGTGCCGGTAGACGAAGCCCACGTTGCCGGCCAGGCGCGCGTCCTCGCGCACATCGTTGTCCCACGCGTACAGCCACGTCGCCGGTGTCGGGTCGTAGCTGAGCAGGAACTCGGCGGCCGTCATCTCGCGGTTGGCGCGCACGGCGAACGGATCCTCGATCAGGTTGCGCAGCCGCACGATCGTGGTCGCCGCATCCGCCAGCGGCACCGGGCCGACGATAGGCTTCTGCCAGAGCACGTTGGGCCCGAGCTGAAAGTGGCCCGTGTTGTACGCAAAGCCGCTGAGCAGGTTGCGCTGGTTGCCCATGCCCGTGTCCTTGAGGTTCCAGCCGGTGACGGTCGTCGTGCCGGTGGGACCGCCGTCGGCCACGAGGCCCATGGACGCGCCCTGCCCGTACCACTGCAGCCGGCCGCGGGTCGCGGTGAGGCGGAACTTGCCGCCAAACCCGTCCTTCCCGCGAATGTGGTCGGTCTTCTGGACCAGGCCGGTCTCGTCGAGTCCGGCGACCGGGAAGCGCTCGCCCGCGTGGCTCGCGCCCGCCCAGATGCCGCCGCCCTCGACCGTGAACGGCCCCTGCTGCGTCTTCAGGTGCAGCGTCGTCTTGGCCGTCGGCTTGATCGCGTTGAACGCCCCACCGACCACCGTGTAGTCGCTGCCGGTGTTGACGTCCTTCTCGTACACGGCGGTGGCGTCGAAGCGCCCGACCTGCCGGCGGTACTTGGCGATCGCGGTCGGCGGCGCGCCCCACCACAACTGCGGCCCCCACGCGAGCTTGAGCCCGTTCAACTGGCGCTTGGCCGCCATCTCCACGCCCACCGGCGCCTGGCCATCGTAGATGTCGATGTTCGGGCCGTAGTTGGCCTCACGGTACAGGCCGAAGAAGTCGCCCTCGTAGCCCCAGTGGTAGTGACCGGTGCGGTAGAACGCGTCGGCGGTGAACCAGCGGGCGTCCCACGACATGTTCGACTGGTAGACCCTCACGCGGTCTGTGCCACGGTTCTCGTAGAAGATCTGGTCGATCGAGTTCAGCGGGACGCTGCCGTGCACGTTGAGCGACAGGTGCGCCGTCACGGACGGGTCGGGGTCGGCGGTGAAGTCGGCGTAGAACGACTGGAACTTGTCGTAGCCACGGAACGCGGGCGCCAGCGAACTGTCGGTCGCCACCGGCGTGGTGGTCAGGTGCCCGCCCGTGTTGATGGTCTCGAACGCGAGCCGCACGCCGGAGACACGCACGCGCTCGAGCGTGTTCACGGCCAGCGCCGCGTGGTCACCGCGCGCCTCGAGTGTCGAGACGCCGGGCGTGATCGTGGCGAAGCGCGAGTGGATGACGTCGTCGGTGGTCGACGACGCGTACGGATCGATCGCCCACACCTGGCGCAGGGCGTAGTAGGCGGCGCGCGGATAC
>CAIXRL010000020.1 GCA_903921835.1 Candidatus Eiseniibacteriota bacterium
CCGCAAGGCGCTTTCCGTGGAAGTTTTTCGTCTCGGTCGTCCTGATCGCCATCTTCGGCTCGGCCGGCGTGGTGTTCGGCCTGGTGCAGTGGCTGCGCCGTGACCTGCCGACGCCCGCCCAGGTGCAGTCCATCCAGGCGCCGGTCAAGACGACCGTGTACGACGTGCGCGGGCGCGTGCTGCACGAGTTCTACCGCGAGAACCGCTCCCCGGTGCCGCTGCGCAGCATCCCGCGCAACCTGGTGAACGCCACGCTCTCGACCGAGGACCGCAACTTCTACCACCACTGGGGCGTGGACCTGTGGGGCGTCGCGCGCGCCGCCGGCACGGACGTGATGCACATGCGCCGCAGCCAGGGCGGCAGCACGATCACGCAGCAGCTCGCGCGCAACCTGTTCCTCACGCACGAGCGCACGTTCACGCGCAAGCTCAAGGAACTCGCGCTCGCGATCGAGCTCGAGCGCAGCTACTCCAAGGACCAGATCCTGGAGATGTACTTCAACCAGATCTATTTCGGTGAGGGTGCGTACGGCGTCGAAGCCGCGGCGAAGACCTATTTCGGCAAGCCGCTGCGCGAGCTGACGCTCCCGGAGTGCGCGCTGCTCTCGGGCATTCCCGCGAATCCCAGCCAGTACTCCCCCCGGCGCTCGCCCAAGGCGGCGGAACTGCGCCGCTCCAAGGTGCTGCGCAACATGCTGGTCACGCACGCGATCACCCAGGTCGAGTTCGACAATGCCATGCACGCGCCCCTGGGGGCGACGCCGGTTCGCTACGACAACGATCGCGCCGCCTACTTCGTCGAGATGGTCCGGCTTCACCTGGACGAGAAGTACGGCTCCAACGCGGTCTACGAGGGCGGACTCAAGGTCTACACGACGCTCGATATGGATCTGCAGCAGCTCGCCGAGCGCACGCTCGAGCGCCAGCTGGAATCGCTCGAAACCGACACGAAGGCGAAGAGCACGCGGGCGAACTACACGATCGCCGCCGCGGGAATTGCCGCGAATGCCGGGGGCACGCCCTACCTCCAGGGCGCCGTCGTCGCCATCGACCCGCACAATGGCTACGTGCGCGCCCTGGTCGGCGGCCGTGACTGGGCCCAGAGCAACTTCAACCGCGCACTCCAGGCGCGCCGCCAGCCGGGCTCGGCGTTCAAGCCGTTCGTGTACACCGCCGCGATGGACAATGGCTTCAAGCCGACCGACATCATCGTGGACGAACCCGTCCACTTCCCGGGGGGCAACGGCGAGCTGTACGAGCCGCAGAACTACGACCACCAGTACCGCGGGCCGGTGACGCTGCGCTATGCGCTCCAGCAGTCCATCAACATCCCCGCCGTCAAGCTGCTGCGCAAGGTCGGCGTCTCGCTGGTCGCTTCCTATGCGCGGCGCATGGGCATCAAGACGCCCATCGGCCAGAACCTGTCGCTCGCGCTCGGCAGCAGCGAGGTGACGCTGCTGGACCTGACGTCCGCGTACGCGGTGCTCGCCGACCGCGGCATCCGCAACGAGCCCATGTTCGTGCTCAAGGTCGAGGACCGCGCCGGAGACGTGCTCGAGCGCAACGCGCCCCGGCCGTTCGAGGTGCTCTCCGAGGAGACCGCCGCGACGATGACCTCGATGCTGCAGAGCGTCATGGATCACGGCACCGGCTACCCGGCGCGCGCGCGCGGCTTCACGGCGCCCGCGGCGGGCAAGACCGGCACCATGGACGACTACATGGACGCCTGGTTCGTCGGCTTCGTGCCCAGCCTGGTCTGCGGCGTGTGGATCGGCTACGACGAGAAGAAGACGATCGGTCCCGCAATGACCGGCGCGCGGGCCGCGCTGCCCGCGTGGACCGACATCATGATGGGCTACACGCGCGGGCGTCCCGCCGAGGACTTTCCCGTGCCCGCGGGCACATCGAGCCGCATCGTGTGCGCCGAATCCGGCATGCTCGCCACCGAGGCGTGTCCGAACGTGACGAGCGAGCTTTTCAGCGAGGGTTCGGAGCCCACGGAGTACTGCACGACGCACCCGGGCCGGCCGCTGCCGCAGCCGGTGGCGGACAGCACCGCGACGGCGACGGCGAACGTGCCCGCCGTGGCGCCGAAGCCCGGCGCCCCGGTCGCGGCGCCACGCGGGCGCTGAGAGCCGCCAGGGCCTGGAGCCTGGGCCTCGGGAGGGCGAGGGCAGGCGAGCATTCTGCGCATCTCGCAGGCAGGCCGGAGGAACCCGCGAAGCACAAGACACCCGCAGCCCGGCTCCGTCACAGCTGACATGGGAGACGCTCGAGACGTGGTAGTGCGGGGATAAAGCACGAGTCAAGCTGGAAGGCCTGGCCGGTGCCGGTACGCAGTCCACGCGCGTTGAGCGTCCGGGCGATCTGTTGATCAGTTTGCCCGGTGGCCAGCGCGCGAACCTGCTCGATGATCGCTGTCGGGGTCCGCCTCAGGTCCAGGGCGCCCAGAGGCAGGGGCTGTTCGATCGAGGTGGTGCTGCCGCCTTTCCAGCGCAGCTGGATGTGGATCGCGCGATCGCGCACCAGGGTGAAGTCTTCGACCAGCAGGCGCAGCATGCGCTTGCGCTCTCGAGCCGGAGTGCGGGGATCGTTCCACGCCCGCGCCGTGCGTCGGCCGACGCACGGCGAGCACTCCCTGTGCGCGCTGCTCCCGCCGGTGCCCGCGGCGGCGTGCCGTGACTGCTCCCTCCGGCGACTGCCCGTCTTGGTCACGCGACGCGGGCGGGCGTAGACTTCCGGCTTCGTTCGCCTGAAAGGGGGAGTTCATGGTGGCATTCAAGCTCGGCCCGTTCGAGGTCGGCTGCAACACGATGTGGCTCGACGCTCACGGGCTGCTCATGGTGATCGTCGTCATGTGCCTCGCGTTCCTCGTCGGGGCGATCTGGTTTTCCAGACAGGCCGACGAGCGGCTCGTGCGCGGCCTCAAGGCCGCCAGCATGGTCACGCTCGTCGCGTTCGTGCTGCTCACGATCACGGGCCTCGTGCCGGACATCGGCTTCGAGAAGGGCACGACATTCTCCGGCGCGTTCCACAACGATTTCGGCACGTTCCAGTCGACCGTTTCGGACGAGAACCTGGGCGCCTTCACCGGTCCGCTCCTGTTCGACATCATGGAACACATTTCGCTGATCGTGCCGGGGCTGGCACTGCTGGTCTGCTTCCTGATCTGGCACCACGGCAGGCGGACGGTCGAAGACCAACTCGTGCGCCGCAGCGTGCTCTCACTGCTCGTCCTCACTGGATTCTGGGCCCTGGCCATCGGCAGCGTGGGTGTCTACATCACCAAAGTCCTCACCTACCCGTACACGCGATGAAGGAGGAGACCGTGAGCACCAACGTCAACCGCTCCTCCGGCGAGGGCGGCATGGACGCATCACCGAAAGTCGCGGCGGCGTTCGCCGCGGGCACGGTCTACATGTGGGCCGAGTGCATCCTCCGGATCTGGTTCTCCAAGGGCGGCGACGCCGTGCTGAGGCTCTGGCCGCAGCGGGCAGGCGACATCGCCGGCATGTGGCTGGCCATGATCGTCATCGGACTTGTCGCGTACTTCGCGCTCGCCGCAGCGTGGCGCAAGCGGAGCTCGGTGGGCACGATCCCGATCTGGACGATCGTGCTGATCGTCTCGGCGATCGTCGCGCCGCTGCTCGGAGAGTGGGGCCAGGCGATCGGGATCTAGCCCGGAGTATTCATGAGCCCGCCGCCTGCGAGCGCGGGCTCATGTATGCTCCGGGCCAGGACATCCCCCGGGCGTGATCGAGAGGTGGCCGCAAGCCAGCCCCGGTAGCGCCCCGCGCGGCCGCGTTCTGCACGACCCGTCCTCGCCTACGTGACGGGTGGCGAACATTGTATACAACTGGCCCCGGGGAATGTTGTTCTCCACTTTCACAAACATGTTCTTGAAACCCTGAACCGCTGGCGCCAGCCGACTCGATGGCCATCAGAAGCGTCGGGCTGCGTGAAGCGCTTGGCGAGCAGCATCGGCCGTCTCGGACGCGAGGCACGGCACCAGCAGCACGCCGCTCAGGTTGAGCCGGCCCTCCGCCACCGCGTCGAAGATCACCGGGTACTGCCGCGCTGTCCGTGCCGCCCGTATACGCTTGAACGCGGCGTCCTCCGGCATGTGGTGGGTGCCCGTGCAATAGGCGTACATCGACGAGTACCCGGCGGGCACGTACAGCCTGCGCTCGTCCAACTCGCTGGGGTCGGCCAGCGGCTCGGCGGTCGTTCCGCCTTCGCGAACGACGGTCGCGGTGAACGTGCGGACGACTTCGTGATCGGCGAGATGCGACCTCGACCAGGACTTCATGGCGGGAACCACCACGGGGGCGTGCGTCTCGCGGGGGCGCGCACATATCTTCGCACGCATGTTTTCGGCGCTTGTGGTTGCCCACAGCGCCGCCGCGGGCAGCGCAATGGGACTTTCATTCGGTGCAGGCATTCCCGCGCCGCGCACACGCCCTGCGCGCGCTGGCGCGAAGCGAGAGCCAGAGTCACGACGCGCGTAAGACGCAGTCCGGGACCGCCTCAAACGAAATCGTTTGCCACGCTCCCGGACCCGGCGACTACCGCTGCTCGGTTCCTTCGAACCGGCCTTCGCTATCCGATCCGCTCCAGCACCACGTCCCCGCGGACCGCGCCTTCGTCCGCGACGTGGAAGCACGCGACGGCCCGCTCGAGGGCGCCGGCGTCGGGACCCGCGAGGTGGAGTTCGGCCAGCGGCTCGCCGGCCTTCACGCGGTCGCCGGGCTGACGCAGCACCATCAGGCCGACGCGCGGGTCGATCGCGTCCTCCTTGGCGCGCCGTCCGCCGCCGATCGCCACCACCAACTCGCCCATCGCGAAGCAGTCGCAGCCGGCCACCACGCCGTCGCGCGGCGCGGGAACCATGGCGATGATGGGCGCTGGGTGCAGCCGCTCCGGATGGTCGAGGCTGGCGGGGTCGCCGCCCTGCGCGCGCACCATCTCGACGAACAGATCCCACGCGGCGCCGGAGTCGAGCACCGTCTCGACGCGACGGCGCGCGCTGGTGTCGTCGGGCTCGGCGCCCGCGAGCCGCAGCATGACCGCGGCCAGGTCCAACGTGAGCGCGCGCGTGTCCGCGGGCCCCTTGCCGTGCAGCGTCTCGCAGGCCTCGCGCACTTCCAGCGCATTGCCCACGGCGCCGCCGAGCGGCCAGTTCATGTCGGTGATGAGCGCAGCGGCGCTGGCGCCGAGCGAGCGCGACGTGGACACGAGCCTCGTGGCCAGGCTGCGGGCGTTCTCGCGCGTCTTCATGAACGCGCCGCTGCCGCACTTGACGTCGTAGACGAGCGCGCGGGCGCCCTCGGCGATCTTCTTGCTGACGATGCTCGAGACGATGAACGGCTCGAACTCCACCGTCGAGGTCACGTCGCGCAGCGCGTAGAACAGGCCGTCGGCGGGGGCCAGGTCGGGCCCCTGCCCGACCATGACCACGCCGAGCTTGTCGAGCTGCGCGCGCATGGCGTCGGGCGAGAGCGTGGTCTTGAAGCCCGGGATGGACTCCAGCTTGTCCAGCGTGCCGCCCGTGTGGCCGAGGCCGCGCCCGGACACCATGGGCACGAGCACGCCGCACGCGGCGACCAGCGGTGCCAGCATGAGCGAGATCTTGTCGCCCACGCCCCCGGTGGAGTGCTTGTCGGCCGCGACGCGGCCCAGGGCGCTCCAGTCGAAGACGCGCCCGGAGTGCAGCAGCGCGTGGGTGAGCGCGTCGGTCTCGGCGGGGTCGAGCCCGTTGAGGAACGCGGCCATGAGCCAGGCGCTGACCTGATAGTCGGGCACTTCGCGGCGCAGGTACGCGGCGACGAACTCGCCGATGGCTGCGGGGTCGTGAGCGCGGCGGTCGCGCTTGGTGCGGATGAACTCCCTCGGGTCGAGCACGGTCGTCAGTATCCCTTCCCGGTCGCGGCTTCGCCGCGCACGATCTTGACGCCGGCCGACGCCCCCAGGCGCGTGGCGCCCGCGGCCACCATCTTCTCGGCGTCGTCGCGCGTGCGCACGCCGCCCGAGGCCTTGACGCCCATCTCGGGGCCCACGGTCTCGCGCATGAGCTGGACGTCCTCGACCGTGGCGCCGCCGCCGGCGAAGCCGGTCGAGGTCTTCACGTAGTCGGCGCCCGCCGCCTTGGACAGCGTGCAGCCCATCACCTTCTCGTCGTGCGAGAGCAGCGTGGTCTCGAGGATCACCTTGACCAGGATGTCGCGGCCCGACGTGCGCGCGGCCTGCACGACGCCGTGGATGTCCTGCTCGACCAGCGCGTAGTCGCGCGACTTGAGCGCGCCGATGTTGATCACCATGTCCACTTCCTCGGCGCCCTGCTCGATCGCGCGCTTGGTCTCGTACGCTTTGATGTCGGACAGGTGCGCGCCCAGCGGGAAGCCGATCACGGTGCACACCTTGACGCCCGTGCCCCGCAGCATCTCTCGGCACAGCGCGACCCAGTTGGGATTCACGCACACGGACGCGAAGCAGAACTGCGCCGCCTCGCGGCACAGCACCTCGACCTCCTCGCGCGCCGCGTCGGGCTTGAGCAGCGTGTGGTCGATGAGCGAGGCCAGCCCGTCGGCGCCGGGGCAGTAGCCCAGCGTGGTGGCGACGCGCGAGGCGCCGGCGTCGGCCAGCACGCGCGTCTCCTCCGGGCCGCGCGAACCGGTGACGCCCCAGTTGCGGCAGCGCTCGCAGGTCGTCGGGTCGTGCACGACCGAGCCCGCGGGCAGCGTCGCCGCGTGGGCCTGTACGGCGGCCTGGACGCGCGTCGCGTCGCCGCCGCCCTGCATCGCGGCCAGCACCTGCCGCGTGATGAGTTCGACCAGCTGGTCGCGCTCTACGCTCATCGGGCACTCCGTTTGGGGCTCGCGCTGCGCTTCGGACCCGCGCCCGGCTTCGGGGCCGCGCTCCGCTTCGGCGACGGCTTCCTCAGGGGGCGCAGCGTGAAGCCGTCGGCGAGCAGTTCGGTCAGGTTGCGGCTCACGATGCCGCCCTTGCCGTCGCGGAAGTAGACGAACATCTGCGGCGAAAACTCGTGCAGCACCTGCCGGCAGGCACCGCACGGCGCCGCGCCGTGGCTCTTGCCCGCGGTGACGGCGACCGCGACGAACTCGCTCTCGCCCTCGCTGACCGCCTTGAACACCGCCGTGCGCTCGGCGCAGCACGCCAGGCCGAACGACGAGTTCTCCACGTTGCAGCCCAGGAACACGCGGCCGGATCGGGTGAGCAGCGCCGCGCCCACGGCGAACTTGGAATAGGGCGAATACGACGAACGCCGGGCCTTCTCGGCCTCGGCCATCAGGTCTTTGGGAGTCACGCTCGAAGCTCCTTCAGGAAACTCGTACCGAAACGCGGCGCCGTCACGCCGAAGACATCGGCAATGGTGGCGCCGAGGTCCGCGAACGTCGTCCGCGTCCCGAGGTCCGTCCCGCGACGCACCCGCGGCCCGGCAACGAGCAGCGGAGTGTATTCGCGGGAATGATCGGTGCTGGGCGTCGTCGGATCGTTGCCGTGATCCGCGGTGATCAGCACCATCTCGTCATCGCGCAGCCGCGCGATCAACTGGCCAAGCCCATCGTCGCACCGCTCCAGGGCCTGTGCGAAACCCTTCGGGTCGTTGCGATGGCCGTACAGGGTATCGAAATCCACGAGGTTCGCGAACACGAGCCCTTCTCCGGGCCTGCCCGCCAGGTCCAGCAGCACCGCCTGGCCCTCGTCGTTGCTCTTCGTGTGGATGCCATCGCTCACGCCCTGGCCGGCGAACAGGTCGTCCACCTTGCCCACCGTGGTGACGCGCAGGCCGCGCTCGAGCATGCGATCCATGACCGTCGGCTCGGTGGGCTGCAGCGAGAAGTCGCGGCGGTTCGCGGTACGCTGGTAGGCGCCGGGAGAGCCGGTGAACGGCCGCGCGATGACGCGGCCCACCGCGTGCTCGCCGGTCAGCATCTCGCGGGCCGTGCGGCACGCGGCGTACAGCTCGTCGAGCGGCGCGGTCGTCTCGTGCGCGGCGATCTGGAACACCGAGTCGGCCGACGTGTAGACGATGTACCTGCCCGTCTTCTGGTGCTCCTCGCCGAAGCGCTGAATGATCTCGGTGCCCGACGCGGGCACGTTGGCGAGCCAGCCGCGGCCTACGCGCTCGCACCAGCGCTCCAGCAGTTCGTGCGGATAGCCGTTCGGGTAGGTCGGGAACGCGTGCTCCAGCACGATGCCCATCATCTCCCAGTGCCCCGTCGTGCTGTCCTTGCCCGCGGAGCACTCGGTCATCCGCCCGCGCGCGGCCGCAGGTTCCGCCAGGGCGCGCACGCCCGGCAGGCGCAGCAGCGAGCCGAGCCCGAGCGATTCCAGCACGGGGAGCCTCAGCCCGCCGGCGTGCTCGGCGACGTGCAGCAGCGTGTTGCTGCCGCGATCGCCGTACTGGTCCGCGTCGGGCATCTCGCCCATGCCCACTCCATCCAGCACCACCAGGAAGATCCGCATCAACCCTTCACTCCCACCGCCGCCTGCAGCTCGCGACGCCTCAGGTAATCGTCCGCGGCGGCCGTCCACTCCGGTCGTTCGCCGACCAGCGTCGTCATGCGCACCGCGCGTCCGCCCTGGCGATAGAGGCGCGGCACGCGCTTGCCCAGCGTGCACATCACCTCGTAGGCCAGCGTCTCGCTCCACGCCGCGAACTCCTCGACCGGGATGCTCGCGCCCTCCTGCTCCCCGAACAACACCACCTCGTCGCCGACCGCCGCCGCAACGTCGGTGACGTCCACCATGGTCAGGTCCATCGTGACGCGGCCCACGATCGGCACGCGGACGCCCTTGAGCAGCATCCGGCCGCGGTTCGACAGCAGCCACGAATAGCCGTGCCCGTAGCCCACCGGCACGACGCCGATGCGCGTCGGACGCGTCGTGGTGAACGTGCGACCGTAGCTCACCGTCGCGCCCGCGGGCAGGTCGCGCACCTGCACGAGCCGGCTGCGCAGCGACATCACGGGCCGCACCGGCGGCTGCGCGACGTCGTGCGGCGGGTGGACGCCGTAGGCGAGCAGTCCGACGCGCACCCAGTCGAAGTAGGCCTCGGGCAGGTTCACGGTGCCGGCGCTGTTCGCGGCGTGCGCGCGCGGCGGGCGCAGCCCGCGGCGCTCGAGCCGCTCGAGCAGCGCCCCGAAGCGGCGCACCTGGTCGCGCGAGCAGGAGAGGTCCGAAGCGTCGGCGTCCGGGAAGTGCGTGTACAGGCTGGCGAGCCGCAGGCCGGGCAGCGCGCTCGCGCGCGCGATGAAGTCCTCGACCTGCTCCTCGCGCACACCTGCGCGGCCCATGCCGGTGTCCACCTCGACGTGAAAGCGCACGGGGCGCCCGGCGCGCACCGCGGCGCGCGAGAGCTCCTCGGCAAAGGCATCGTCGCAGACCGTGGGATCGATCCCGCTGGCCACCGCGTCCTCGATCTCCGCGGACAGCATCGGCGAAAGCGCCACAATGGGCAGGCGACATCCCGCAAGACGCAGTTGCACGCCCTCGTGCAGGGTCGCGACCCCGAGCCGCGTGACCCCGACCGCCTCGGCGGCCGCGGCCATCTCGCGCGCGCCGTGCCCGTAGGCATCCGCCTTGGCGACCAGCAGGATCTCGCGATCGGCCCCGATCAGCGCGCGGACCGCCTGGAGGTTCGCATGGAACCGGTCCAGGTCCACTTCCACCCATGTCGAGACGGGCAGCGGCAACGCGGGAGCTCCTGCTGACGTAGTGTTCATGACAGAAGGTACGACGGTGAACGGTTGAGCATAGACAGGTGACGCGAACCGCGCAATGTCGGCGCACCCCGGTGGACAAGCCTCCCGGAGGCCGAATGACATATGGATGGCGAGATGCGGTGCAGACCCTGCCTGGGCTTCTGATGATTTTGGGTCCGGGCGTCGCGCTGGCGGCCGCCTGCGGCCTGCGGGCCTTTCTGCCGCTGCTCGTGCTGTCCGTGGCCTCGCACGCCGGTGCCGTGCAACTGGCCGCGCAGGCGTCATGGTTCGGCTCGGACGCCGCGCTGTGGATACTGGGCGTCGCGACCGTGCTCGAGGTCCTCGGCGACAAGGTGCCCCTGCTGGATCACGCGCTCGACCTGGGGGCGACCTTTGTCCGGCCCGCGGCAGGCGCGGTCGTGGCGTGGGCGGCCTACGGGCACTGGGCGCCCGAGGTGGCGTACCCCGCCGCGATCATCGTCGGGGCGGGCGCGCTCGGCGTGCACCTGATCAAGGCCAAAGCGCGCCTGGGCAGCACGGTGCTCACCCTGGGGCACGGAAATCCCGTGATGTCTCTCGGCGAGGACGTCCTGAGCCTGGCGCTGTCGTCCATGATCTGGGTCGGGCCGCTGCTGGCGGGCCTGGCAATCCTGCTCGCGCTGCTGTTCGTGGGCTGGCTCGGCTCACGTCTGACGCCGGGGAGGGTCTCGCGAGGCTGACATGTCCGCGTGACAGGCGGCACGGCGTGTGTCATTTTGTCTGGTGAAGCCATGCCAACTGACGGCACGGCAGGAGCCATGAGCAAAGAACCCTCCCGACCCGACCCCGGATCCCCGGAACTGCCAATCCTGCATTCCCTGCCCGCCGATCTTCTCGGGCCAGCGTTGCCGCGCCTGCTCGACGCGATCAGCGACGCGGTCGTGGTCGTGGATCGCCGCGGCCACATCGTGGCGACGAACAAGCGCTTCGTCGAGACGTTCGGACTTGGCGGCCGCCCTCTCGAAGCGGGACCGTGCCCGCGGGCCGGACAGTGTCTCGAGGATGGCAACAACCTGGCGACCCGCTGCGTCGTGTGCGAGATCGCCCAGAGCCGGCAGCCGCGCCGCGCGCTGCAGGTGATTCCCGACGCCTCGGGACAGCAGCGCCGCTGGGAAGCGACGCTCAACCCCGTGCTCGATGAACGCGGCGAGGTCACGCTCGTCGTCGAGGTCTGGCGCGACGTCACCGAGCGCTCGAAGCTCGAGGCGCAGCTGTCGCACAACGAGCGGCTCGCCTCGCTCGGCCTGCTCGCGGCCGGCGTGGCGCACGAGATCAACAATCCGCTGGCGTCCATTCTCGCCGGCGTCGAGAGCCTGCAGCGCTGGGCGGGCCGCGTCGAGCTGCCCGCCGAGGAGCACCGCGACGTCACCGGGGTGCTGGCGCTGCTGGAGCAGGAAACGCGGCGCTGCCGCGAGACGACCGACAAGCTGCTGCTGCTCGGCCAGCCGTACGCCGCCAAGCCGGTCTGGGTGGACCTCAATCGCGCGGCGCGCGACACGCTCGCGCTGCTGTCCTTCGCCACGCGGCGGCAGCGCATCGAAGTCTCCGTGGAACTCGCCCCCGACCTGCCGCCGGTGTGGGGCCGCGAGGGCGGGCTGCGCGGCGTGGCGATGAACCTGTGCATGAATGCGGTGCAGGCCATGGCGGGCGGCGGACACCTCGTCGTGCGCACGACGCGCCAGGGCGACGACCGCGTCGTGCTCGTGGTGCAGGACGACGGGCCGGGCATCGCTCCCGAGCACATCGATCGTATCTGGGATCCATTCTTCACGACCAAGCCGGTCGGACAGGGCACCGGCCTGGGCCTCTCGATCACGCAGCGCGCCGTGGATCGTCATGGCGGCCGCGTCTCGGTCGAGAGCACGCCCGGGCAGGGCACCCGCTTCACCGTGACGCTGCCCACGCAAGGCAGCGGAGGCGAAAGTGTCTAAACGATCCATCCTGCTCGTCGACGACGAGAGTTCATTCCGCACGCTCATCGGCCGCGAACTCGAACGTGCCGGCTACGAAGTCGAAGGTGCCGGCGGTATCGAGGAGGGCCGGCGCGCGCTCGCGCGCCGCGGCTTCGACGTGGTGCTGCTCGACGTCCGTATGCCGGATGGCTCGGGGCTCGAGATGCTCCCCGAGATCAAGGAGCAGTGGCCGACCACCGAGGTGGTCATGCTCACCGCGTTCGGCACCGTCGAGGAGGCGATCCGCGCGATGAAGCAGGGCGCGTACGACTTTCTCACCAAGCCGTGCAAGCTCGCCGAGCTCGAAGCCGTGCTGGAGAAGGCGCTCGAGAAGCAGACGCTGCAGCGCAACAACACCGCGCTGAACATCGAGGTCGAGCGCCTGCAGCCGGGCGACGGCATCATCGGCTCCTCGGCGGACATGCGCGAACTGTTCGACCTCATCACCCGCGTCGCGCGCACCGACACCACGGTGCTCATCCGCGGCGAGAGCGGGGTCGGCAAGGAGATCGTCGCGCGCACGGTGCACCGCCAGAGCCTGCGCTCGAACCAGCCGTTCATCGTCGTGGACTGCGCCGCCCTGCACGAGAACCTGCTGCAGAGCGAGCTGTTCGGGCACGAGAAGGGCGCCTACACCGGCGCGGCGTCGCTCAAGCACGGCCTGTTCGAGGTCGCGAACCACGGCACGCTGTTCCTGGA
>CAIXRL010000021.1 GCA_903921835.1 Candidatus Eiseniibacteriota bacterium
CCCGGCCGGGACCGCGCGCGGTGACCCCGGGCGCGGATCGGGGGCCGCGGAGCTGGTGCGCGCGGCGCGCGCGCTCATGGACCACGCCGAGCGCGTGGTGCGCGCCGAACTGGCGGGGCTGCCGCACGGGCGCTGGCGCTTCGAGGACGTGCTCGACGACGACGGGCTGGGCTCGGGTCCGGTGCGCATCGCCGTGGCGCTGACACTGGGCGGCGGGAGGGTCCGGCTCGACTTCGCCGGCTCGAGCCCGCAGGTCCCGGGGCCGGTCAACGCGGTCGAGCCCGTGACGCGCGCCGCCTGCGCCTACGCCCTGCGCTGCGTGCTGGGCGGGGACTGGCCGGTGAACGCGGGCGCGTTCCGTCCGCTCGAGATCGCCGCACCCGCCGGCACGGTGGTGAACGCCCGCCCGCCCGCCGCGGTCTCGGCCGGGAACGTCGAGACCTCGCAGCGCATCGTGGACGTGGTGTTCGGCGCCTTCGCCCGGGCACTTCCCGGGCGCATCCCCGCCGCGAGCGCCGGCACCATGAACAACCTGCTGGTGGGCGGTAGCGACCCGCGCAGCGGCGAGCCCTTCGCCTACTACGAGACGCTGGGCGGGGGACACGGCGCGGGGCCGGGCTGGGACGGCGCCAGTGCCATGCAGGTCCACATGACCAACACGCGCAACACGCCGATCGAGTCGCTCGAGCACGCCTACCCGCTGCGCGTGCTCGAGACCCGCGTGCGGCGCGGCGGCCCGGCCGGCGGCGCGGGACGCGGCGGGAACGGGCGTTTCCGCGGCGGCGACGGCATCGTGCGCAGCCTCGAACTGCTCACGGCGGCGCGCGTCACGCTGATCACCGAGCGGCGCGCGCGCGGACCCTACGGCCTGGCGGGCGGCGAGCCCGGGGGGCCGGGGGAGAACCGCGTGCGCGCGAGCGCGGGTGCGCGCTCCTCGCGGACGCTGCCGGGCAAGGTCCAGGTGGACCTGCCGGCCGGCGCGGTCGTCACCGTCGTCTCGCCGGGCGGCGGCGGCTTCGGGAGGAGGCGGGGCCGCCGTTCACGCTGAGCCAGGACGTGGGGACCGGGCTCGGAACACCGCCTGAGAACGGTCTGGACCGATTTCGCTTGACAGAATTTCGAGCCTGCACGTCGCCGACCCGGCGCACCTTCTCCAGGACTTCTCCAGGGCGCCCGGGATGCGCACAGGTTGCGCAAGTCCACGACGATGGCGCCGATCTTTGCGCCGCTCCTCGGAATGCGCTCGTTGGCGCTCTGCGAGCGTCGGAATCGAGCATGGTATGAATGCGTTGCCTCCGCTTGACCCGCCCCCGCGGAGTCCTGCCGGTGAACCACTACTCGCTGACCAACGTTTCCGATCCGGCCCTGCTGCGCGAGTTGAGGGCGCTCGTCGCGCAGGACCGCGCCACCACCGCCCTGCTGCTCGCTCACCTTGCCGAAGTCGATGCGCGGCGCCTGTACGCACCGGCGGGCTATCCCTCGATGTTCGCCTGGTGTGTCGAGGAGTTGCATCTCTCCGAGGAGGCGGCCTGTCGGCGCATCCGTGCGGCCCGAACTGCCCGGCAGTTCCCGGCCGTGTACGGTCAACTGGCGGAAGGACGGCTCCATCTGTCGGCCGTGGTGTTGCTGGCGCCCTACCTCACGGCGGGGAACGCCGATGCCCTCCTCGGGGCCGCGGCTCACCGGAGCAAGGCGGGAATCGAGCAGTTGCTGGCGGAGCGCTTCCCCCAACCGGATCTGCCGGCCCGCGTCGACGTGCTCGCGCCTACGCCGGCCAAGAACTTACCGTCACCAGTGACGGTGGAATTGGCTCCCGGCGAGTCACCGTCACTAGTGACAGTGACCTTGGTTCCCGGGGATTCACTGGCCCCGGGGCCAGTTGGATCATCTGTGCGGCCAGGCGTGGCGCCGCTCGCGCCAGGGCGGTACGCCTTCCAGTTCACCGTCGCGCAGGACACGTACGAGAAGCTGCGCTACGCCCAAGCGCTGCTCGGTCATACGGTCCCCTCCGGTGAGTTGGCCGAGGTATTCGACCGCGCGCTCGACGCCCTGATTGCCGGGCTCGAGCGGGGCAAGTTCGCGGCCACCCCGCGGCCGCGCCAGCGCCGGCGGCTGGCGAGTGCCAGCACCCGGCACGTGCCGGCAGAGGTTCGCCGCGCGGTGTGGGCGCGCGATGGCGGCCGGTGCACGTTCGTGAGCGCCGCTGGACACCGCTGCCCGGCCCGCACCCGGCTGGAGTTTGATCACGTGGATCCGGTGGCGCGGGGCGGCCGGGCCACGGTGGAGCGGATCCGCCTGCGCTGCCGGGCCCACAACCAGTACGCGGCCGAGTGCGCGATCGGCGCGGACTTCATGCGCCGGAAGCGCGAAGCGGCGCAGCATGCTGCAGAAGCAGCGCGCAGTTGCGCAGTCGCCACCGACGAGGCCCGTGCCCTTGCCGCAGTCGCCGCCGAGGAGACCCGCGTTCGTGCGGCCGCGGCGGAGGAGGTCGTGCCGTGGTTACGCGGGCTCGGACTGCGCGCGGACGAGGCACGCCGGGCGGCAGCGAGGTGCGAGGCCATCCCGGATGCCCCGCTCGAAGCGCGCGTGCGCTGCGCGCTGTCGGGCTTCGCCAGGCCCGCGCGTCGCTGCGCCGCGCCGATCCAGCGGCCGGCGCCGTGACGGACACGGGCATCCATCCGCCACCATGAGCCGCTGGGTGGCGAGCCGGGGCGTCAGGGGGGGAACCGCGTGCGCGTCAGCGCGCGTGCTCCTCGTGGGTGCTGCCGGGCAAGGTCCAGGTGGATCTGCCGGCCGGGCGGTGGTGGCCGTCGTTTCGCCGGGCGGCGGCTTCGGGAGGCCGCCGCCAGGAAGGCGGTCCCTCAGGCCCCGCCCGCCGAGCGCCACAGGCCCGCGACCGCGCGTGCGACCACGCGGCGCGTCAGCGGCGTGGCGTCCGACGCCGAGATGCGGACCGCGGCCTCGGGCAGCGCGTCGAGGAAGGCGTCGTTCTGCAGGCCCACGAGCACCGTCGGCCGCGCTCGGCAGAGCCCGCGCAGGCGCTCGAGCTCGGAGTCCGCCAGCGGCACGCGGCTCGCGATCGCGACGAACTCGACGCCGGGATGCTCCGCCGGTTCCCCGAGCAGCAGCGACAGGGGCACGCCGGCGTTGCCGAGGCAGCCGCGGAAGCCCGGTCCCTCCAGGCCCTCGGGCGCCTCGACGCGCCACGCCAGAGTGGCCGCCTTGCGCGGCAGCGCGCCGCGGATCACGAGCCCGCGCGTGGCGATGCGCTCCAGCCGCTCCTCCCAGTCCGCCGGCGTGAGCGCCGCGAACGGCTTCGCCAGCTCCTCCATCGCCGGCTCGGGGCAGGTGCGTTCGAAGGTCTCGAGCCGCTCCGCGGAGGCTTCGAAGTCCACCCGGTCGAGCCGGCCGTTCTCGAGCGCCTCGGCGAGCCCGGCCTGCAGGGCGGGGATGGAACCGTCGTCGCGCGCGAAGAGCAGCAGGTCGCAGCCCGCCTCGAGTGCGAGCGTGGCCGCCCCGATGGGCG
>CAIXRL010000022.1 GCA_903921835.1 Candidatus Eiseniibacteriota bacterium
CGTGCAGCCCGCCCTCGCGCGCGAACGTCGCGCTCTCCCCGCCCGTGTCGCGGCCGAGGCGCTCGGCGCGCACGCGGCCGGCCAACGCCACGCGCCACACGTGCGTTTCGCGCGGGTCGTCGCTCGCCAGCACCCACGCGGCGCCCGCGCCCTCGTCCACCGCGAGCAACTCCTGCACGCGCAGGCCCGGCGGCGTCAGGCGCACGGGCGGCGCTCCTTTCGCAGCGGCCCGGCGCTCGAGCCACGGGCCGGAGTCGTCGCGCTCGGCGATCCAGAGCAGCCCACCGTGGTCGAGCGGCCGCGGCACGCCGGGGTGCAGGTTGAGCCAGAGCGAGTCGCGCTCGGTGAACAGCACGCGCGTCGCGCCGGACACCGGGTCGGCGGCCAGCAGCGCCTCCTCGTGCTGCACGCGGTCCATCACCTCGATCACGGGCCCGCCGCGATCCGGCCAGCGCACCGAGCACAGGTAGGGCCAGCGCGCGCGGTCCCACTCTACGAATCGCGGCGCGCCGCCGGCCGCTGGCAGCACGGCCAGGCGCACGTCGGCGTTGGCGCGGCCGGGCCGCGGGTACGCCCACTCCTGCGGCGGAGCTTCGGGCCGGAAGGGATCGGCGATGCGCAGCCGCTCCACGTTGGTCTCGTCCGTGCGCTGCACGAGCAGCCACTTCGAGTCGGGCGACCACCACCAGCCGGCGAAGCGGTCCAGTTCCTCCTGCGCCACGAACTCCGGGCTGCCCCAGCCGATGGTGTCGCTCTCGTGCACGGCGACCGTGCGCGAGGCGCCGCTCGCCACGTCCACCACGCACAGGTCGCCACCACGCACGCACGCCACGCTCGCACCGTCGGGCGAGAAGTGCGCGTCCTGCGCCGCAGCGGCCTCGGGCGCCAGCTCACGCACCGCGCCGCCCGCGCGCTCCACCAGGAACAGCCGCCCCGAGAGCGGCACCAGGATCCGGCGCCCGTCGCGCGAGGGCTCGAACGAGGCGATCCCCTGCGCCGAGCTGCGCAGGCGCTGGCGGCGGGCGCGCTCCGCCGGCGTGAGCGTCTCCGCTGCTCCTCCGAGGAGCTGCTCGGAGGTGAGCACCACGCGCTCCCTGCCGCTGCCGAGGTCCAGCGACCACAGGTCGTTCACCCGGTCGCGCGCGCCGGAACGCAGGAAGAGCACCTCGCGGCCGTCGGGCGTGGGCGCGAACGCGCGCGGTGTGCCGGAGCGGAAGCGGTCGGTGGCGCTGTACCGGTCGAGCAGGTCGTCCGCGGCACGCGCCGCCGGCGCCAGTGCAGCCAGCACCCCAAACGCCGCGAGGAGCAGCGCGCGCGCCTTCATGCGCCGAACTGCCGGAGGTGGTGGTCGAAGTGGCGCCAGATGAGGCACCCCGTCTGCCGCCCATCGAGCGGCCCGAATGCCGGGTGCACGCAGGCGCCGCCCGCGAGACCGCGCGACGCCCAGCGCTCGAGATCCTGCTTCAGCTTTGCGACGTCCTGCGACCACTCGCCGGGAGCGTGCCGGGCGAGCTCCGGCGCGGTGGGCGCCTTGCCGCGCGGCCACGGCAGCGGGGAGTCGATGATGAACCACTTCATGAGCGCGCTGCGCGTGATCGCGTTACCCCGCGGGGCCACCTCGAGCTCACCCAGCAGCGAGCGCAACTGGGCATCCAGGTGCCAGACCATCTGCGGCGCGGTCATCTTGCCCCACCGCCTCGGCGCATCCACAACGAGCCGGTCGATGCGCGCGGCGATCGCGGCGCGGTTGGGTGCATGAAACATGCTCGGCATCTGGCCTCCCGGCGCCTCGCGCCTCGGTTTCAGCCCGTACGCTCGCCGGTCGCGCGCGAGACGCGCGGACGCGGCATGCTCGTCACCTCGCGCAGCGGCGCGTACAGCTCGCCGCCCAACCGGCCGACCGGGCGCAGCTTCAGCGGATCCACGCGCCCATCCGTCAGCAGTGCGTCGTCGGCGCGCACGGCGACGATCTCGCCGATCACGAATACGCAGTTGCCGAGCGGCACCTCGCGGTGCAGCCGGCACTCCAGCTGCAGCGGGGACTCCAGCACGCGCGGCGCGCCCACGCGTTCGGCCGGCGCCGGTGTGAGGCCGGCGGGGCCGAACTCGCTCGTCCCGCGCGGCCAGTCGCCCGCGCACGTCACCATGGCCTCGAGCAGCGGCTCGCTCACCACGTTCACCACGAACTCGCCTGTTTCGCGGATGTTGCGCAGCGTGTCCTTGGGGTCGCCCTCGCGGTCTTGGATGGCGAACCCAACGAGCGGCGGCGCGCTGGAGAGCGGCGTGAAGTAGGAGAACGGCGCCAGGTTCGGCGTGCCATCCGCGGCGCGGGTCGACACCCACGCGATCGGCCGCGGCACGACCGCGCAGGTCAGGAAGCGGTAGAGCTCGGTCGCGGAGACGGTGGCGGGATCCAGCAGCATGAGGGCTCGCTCGCGGGTGACCGGCGCGCAGGGCGCGACGGGAGGTGGCTGATGGCGCGGGAGACGCGCCGACCCCCCGCTACCCTGACGGCTCACCGGGGCGCGCGCAACCGCCCGCCGGGGGGGAGCGGACAGGCGCTCCGGGCGCCGCCGCCCCGGGCATGCGAATCCGGCCAGCGAACGCGGTTCGCCCGCGACGGGCGCGGCGGAGCTTCCCGGTTTATGCTGGCGCAAAGGCGCGGCGCGCGATCGCGTGGCCGGA
>CAIXRL010000023.1 GCA_903921835.1 Candidatus Eiseniibacteriota bacterium
CCAGCACCACCGTGAGTGCGGCCGCCCACGCGGTGGCGTGGACGCGAGGGGAAACGATCATGAAGGATCCTCCGCGAAGAGTTCACCCGGCGTCACGTGGCCGAGCACGACGGGATGGCGCGCGCCGGTCGCGGCGGTCACGTTGCCGGGAGCGCCGCAGAGGGTGACGTGTGCGAGCAGGGCGAACGCGAGCGCTTCCTTGGCGTCCGCGTCGACGCCCAGCGTATCGAGCCGCTCCAGGCGCAGCGGCTCCAGCCGCTTCGCCAGCGCGCGCATCAGCGTCGGGTTGCGCACGCCCCCGCCGCTCGCGTACACGGCGTCCACGCCGCCGCGGGGCTCGAGAAACTCCCGGATGGCGTCCGCGACCGTGCGCGCGGTCAGTTCGACAGCGGTCGCCAGCGCGTCCTCGAGCGAGAGTCCGAGCGGGTCCGCGATCTCGCGCAGCCTGGCCGCGTAGCCCGCGCCGAAGCGCTCGCGCCCCGTCGAGCGCGGCGGCGGCAGCGCGAAGAACGGATCGGCGAGCAGTTCGCTGAGCAGGCCCTCGTGCGCGCGGCCGGCGGCGGCGCGGCGGCCGCCGTCGTCGTGCCGGGCGAGGCCGCCCGTGGCGTCCCCGATGAGGCCGTCGAGCACGGCGTTGCCGGGACCGGTATCGAACGCGGTCACGCCCTCGAGCCCCGTGTTCGCGGGCAGGTGCGTGACGTTGGCCATGCCGCCAAGGTTGAGCAGCACGCGCGATTCGGTGGTCGAGCGGAAGAGCCACCAGTCGGCGACCGGCACCAGCGGCGCGCCCTCGCCTCCCGCGGCGGTGTCACGCGTGCGAAAATCGGAGACCACGGCGATGCCGGTGCGCTCGGCGAGCACGCTTGCCGAGCCAAGCTGGAGGGTGAGCGCGCGCCCCGCCCCGGCGGCGCGCGGCAGGTGGCGCACGGTCTGCCCATGCGAGCCGATCGCCGCGACGTCGCGCGCCGAGACGCCGGCCGTGCGCAGCAGATCGTTCACGACGTCGGCGTAGCACTCGCCCAGCGCGGCGTCGAGGCGCATGAGGCGCTCGGGTTCGAGCGTCACTGCGGAAGCGACGTCGAGGATCTCCCGCCGCAACCCCTCGTCCAGGGGCGTCTCGCGATAGGCGAGCACGCGGTGCCGCGCCGCAAGGGCGTCTCCGTGGAACCGGACGAGCACGGCGTCCACCGCGTCGGCGGACGTTCCGGTCATGAGACCCACGACCAGGCGATCGCCAGCTGCGGCGGGCCCTCGCAGCGGCCACCAGACGTCGTGATGAGGACTCATGGCGTCACCGTCCCTTTCGCCCTGCGAGTTCCGCCAGGCGCACGTCGGCGTCCTCGACCGCCTGCTCGGCGGATTTGCCACCCGCGAGCGCGAAGCCGACCTGGTCCCCGATCGCGATCTCCATCGAATCCCACACCGCGTGGTGGGGCGCGAAGCGCGCACTCGCCAGCTGGCGCACGAACACCTGCCGGCCGGGGTGGGCGCGATACCATTCGGAGGAGTCCGCGCCCACCGTCGCGGGCTCGCCCCGCGCCGTCGTGGTCGCCAGGAACGCGGCGTTCCCGGGTCGCACGAGGAATCGCGCGAGGCGCAGCGCGAGCTCCTTGCGCTTCGATGCGGTGAAGCTCACGAGCACGCTGCCGTCCGCGTACGACGCGTGCTCGCCGCGGCCCGCCGCGGGTTGCGGAACCAGCGCGACGCCGCACTCGAACGCGGGCGCGTGTCCGGCCAGGCGCTCGAAGAGCCGCGTTCCCGAGAGCAGCAGCCCCAGACGGCCGGCGGCGAACTCACCCTCGAGCGAGTCCTGCGTGCAGGTGAATCCCGCCTTGTGCAGGCGCAGGTAGAACTCGAGCGCGCTCACGTTCCCGGGCGAATCGAAGCGCGAGGAGTCGAGCCCCGCCGACAGGATCTCGCCACCGTTCCCCCACGCGAACGGCATGAACGCCGCGAACAACTCGCGCGACCCCGGGCGCGGGACGCCGAAGCCGTGCACTCCGTGGCCCAGGCGCTGGATGCGCACGGCGGCCGCGCCGAGTTGCTCCCACGTCTCGGGAGCCCTGACGCTCGCCAGGCGCGCGCGGGCGAACAGCGACTTGTTGTAGAGGAGCGCTCGCGCGCCGAGCTGCCACGGCACGCCGTAGATGGCGTCGCCCACCATGCACAATGGCCAGCCGAGGATCGAATCACGCAGGTCCGCCACCCCCGCGCTCCAGTCCGAGAGCCTCCCCGCGCTCAGGTAGGCAGGCATGTCGGCGGAGCCCAGCTCGCACAGGTCGGGCGGCTGGCCGGAGGCGACCGCGGCCGCAATCGAATCGCCGCCCCCCGCGAGCGGCAGCCTGACGACGCGCACGTGAACGCCCGGGTTCTCCGCCTCGAAGCGCTGGACGAGCGGCGCGATCGTCGTGGTCGGCCAGGACTGCCAGAACACCACCTCGTTCACCGGGGCCGGCCGGCGCACGCAACCGGCGGCCGCGATCACCACCAGCAGCGCGCCCGCGACCGGGGCACGCCTCACGACGCGCTCCCGTCGTGCGCGGCGGTCTCGATCGCACGTCGCACGAAACCGTTCGTCTGGCGCAGCAGCCTCTCGGCCTCGTCGCGGCCGCAGCCGCGCTTGAGCATCACGATCGCCGTCTTGACGTGCCTGCCCGCGGCCTCGATCGCCTTCGCCGCCGCGTCGTATTCCACACCCGTCACGCTCATCACCGTGCGCCGGCTGCGCTCGACAAGCTTCTGGCTGCTGGCCTTCAGGTCCACCATCATGTTCTCGTACGCCTTGCCCGAGCGCACGAACGCAGCGGTCGAGATCATGTTGAGCACCAGCTTCTGCGCCGTGCCGGCCTTCATGCGGGTGGAGCCCATGAGGACCTCGGGCCCAACCACGGGGCAGATGGCGACGTCCACCGGCAGCGTGAACTCCTCGCGCGGCGTGCACGTCACGTAGACGGTGCGCGCGCCGCGCTCGCGCGCCCGCTCGATGGCGGCCACGACGTACGGCGTCCGCCGGCTCGCGGCGATGCCCACCACGGTGTCCGCGGGCGAGACGGCGAGGTCGTCCATCGCCTTCGCGCCCTCCTCGCGCCGATCCTCGGCGCCCTCGACCGCACGCACCACGGCGGCGTAGCCCCCCGCGATCACCCCGACCACCTGTTCGGGATCCGAACCGAACGTCGGCGGGCATTCCGAGGCATCCAGCACGCCAAGCCGGCCGCTCGTGCCCGCGCCCACGTGGATGAGCCGGCCCCCCGCGTGGAACGACGCCACGACGTAGTCCACCGCGGTCGCGATGTACGGCAGCTCGCGCGCGACCGCCTCGGGCACCATGCGGTCCTCGGCGTTGATGCGCGCGAGCAGCTCCGGCACGTCGAGCGTGTCCAGGTCCATGGTGCGCGGATTGCGCTGTTCGGTCGCAAGCCGGGCGAACTCTTCGAATCGGGCGCGATCGTCCATGTCGTCCCCGCGGTGGGTGGTGGAGGCCGCCCGCAGGATGACACGCGGCCGGAGCGGGGGGCAAGACGACGACGATCGGGCGACGATCGGGCGGGAGCAGGCCGGCGTTTGAGCCGGGGCGGCGGACGCGGGCACCGGCCTCCCGGCGTGGACGCCAGGCTCACGCCCCTCGCGTCACCTGCGAGCCGATGCGACGCGCCCGGTCGCGAGCCGGCGTTCCCCACACCGGTGTCGCCCGATTCCGGCCAGCCTGACGCCCTCTGGCCCGCCCCGTCTCGCGCCTGGCGGCCTCACCCGCCGCGCTTGACGCTCTCCCTCCCACCCGCGAGGCTGCCGCGCATGCCCGAACTCCCGGAGGTCGAAACCGTGCGCCGCATGCTCGCCGCACACTTACCACGGCGCGCGGTCGCGCGGGCGAGCGTGTCGGGCCAGCGTCTGCGCTCGGCGTCGCTCGCGTCGCTGCCGGAGCGGCTGCGCGGGCGCCACTTTCGCGAGCCGCGCCGCACGGGCAAGTTCCTCCTGCTCGACCTGGACGCGGGGCTAACGCTGCTCTCGCACCTCGGGATGAGCGGCCGCTGGCTCTTCTGGCCGAAGGGAGACCTGGCTGACGACTCACTGCCGCACGTGCACCTGCGGCTGGAGTTCACGGGCGGCGGGCGGCTCTGGTACCAGGACGTGCGCCGCTTCGGGATGTTGCGCGTGGTGCCCACGGCCGAGCTCGCGCGCGATGCGTCGCTGCGGCTGCTCGGGCCCGACCCGCTCGTTTCGCCACCCACGGGCGCGTCGCTGCGCGCGCTGGCGAGCGGTTCACGAACCAGCGTGAAGGCGTTCCTGCTCGACCAGCGCCGCATCGCCGGCCTGGGAAACATCTACGTGAGCGAGATCCTGTTCCGCGCGGGCTTGGATCCCCGCCGGAACGCGGGCAAGCTCGCGCTCGCGGAGTGGTCGCGCATCGCCGGCGAGATCGTGCCGGTCCTGGAAGCCTCGATCGCGCGCATGGGAACCACCTTCAGCACCTACCGCACGATCTGGAACGAGCCGGGCCAGTATGGAGACCAGCTGCTCGTGTACGACCGCGCCGGCGAACCGTGCCGCCGCTGCGGCACCGAGGTGCGGCGGATCGTGCAGGTGGGCCGCTCGACGTTCTTCTGCCCCGGCTGCCAGTCGCGAAGCGCCTGGGCGCGAGCGGCCCGCCACGAGGTCTGACGGGGCCCCAAATTGCCTCGATCCGGCGTGGCGGGAGGGCGAGGAACCCCTGAAATGACGCGGGTTTGCAAAGGTGCGCCCCGTGGGGCCGAACGGCGGCCCCGGGGCAAGTTCGGCATTGAACGCGGAGTGGGCGCACCGTAATCTAGGCCGTTCCGACCATCCATCCGACCCTGCCCGCGCCCCACTCGACCTGTCGGGGGCCTGCCGCTTCCTCGAAGGAGCGCTCCAACATGATGTTCAACACGCTGGGGCTCCCCGCCCCGCTCGTTCAAGCCGTGCGCGCCGCCGGCTGGACGGAACCGACCGCCATCCAGAGCAAGGCGATCCCGGTCATCCTTCAGGGCAACGACCTGATCGGCAACGCGCCGAGCGGTTCGGGCAAGACGGGCGCCTTCCTGCTGCCCGGCTTCGCCCGCCTGCTGGACGGCATCCAGAAGCTGCGCGCGCTGGTGCTCACGCCCACGCGCGAACACGCAACGCAGGTCGAGACGCAGGCGCGCGACTTCTCGCGCTTCACCGATCTGCGGGTCGGCATCTCGCACGTGGGCGCGCCGATCGCGGTGCAGGAGAAACTGCTGCGCGAGTCCGGCGTGGACGTGCTCATCGCCACCGTGGATCGCGTGCTCGAGTTGCACGCCCGCAAGGCGATCGCGTTCGACGACGTGGAAATCCTGGTGCTCGACGAGGCCGACCGCATGGTGGACATGGGGCAGGCCACGGACATCCGCAAACTGCTCAAGCTGCTGCCCGAAACGCGCCAGACGCTGCTCTTCTCCGCCACCATGCCGGCCGAGCTGAACCGCCTCGCCAAGGAGGCGCTCATCGAGCCGGTACGCGTGGACCTGATCACGCCGCAGCCCAGCACGGGGATCACGCACGCCATCTACCCGGTGGCGAAGCACCTCAAGATCACGCTGCTCGACCGGCTGCTGTCGCGTTCGGGCGAGGTGCGCAGCACGATCGTGTTCGCACGCCAGCGCGAGGGCGCCGACCGGCTCGCGCGGCAGCTCGAGCGGCTCAAGTACTCCGTCGCGACGCTGCACGAGCGCAAGAGCCAGACCGAGCGCGAGCGCGCCATGGAGGACCTCAAGCGCGGGCGGCTGCAGATCGTGGTCACCACCGACATCGCAGCGCGCGGCATGGAGCTGGGCGGGGTCTCACACGTCGTGAACTTCGACGTGCCGCCGACGCCCGAGGACTACGTGCACCGGATCGGCCGCGCCGGCCGGCCCGACGCGCAGGGCGACGCGTTCACGCTCATGGCCGAGGAGGAGAAGCGCCACCTCGCCGCGATCGAGCGCTTCGTGGGCCGCGCGATCCCGCGCGTGCTGCTGCCGGACTTCGACTACAAGCTCAAGCCCGAACAGGTCCAGCAGAGCGTCATCTTCGACGACGAGCACATTCGCGAGCGCAGGAAGCTGCTCGCCTCGCGCATGCCCTACGTCACCGCACGCGCGGCGGCGCCCTCGCGCCCCGGCGGCGCGGCGGGCCTCGCCCGTCCCACGGCCGGCATTCCACGCAGCGTCAGCCGGCCGGCGCCCGTGTCCAGCGCGCGCCCCAGGCCGGTGGTGCCTCCCGTCACGGCGAAGCTGAAGCCGCGCGGGATCTCGGTGAAGCTCAAGCCTGCACCCAGGCCTGCGGCGAAGCCGGCGCCTGCGAAGCCCGCGCCCAAGGCGCCACCCGCGAGGCCCGCCACCAGGCCCGCGCGACCGGCGCCGCGCACCAAGAAGTGAGCGAGAAGGCCCGCGGCGGACAGCCGGGGCCTTCACGCTTCAGGCCGGTGCGCCCGGCGCGCTCATGCGCGCCGCCGCCAGCGCGAACGCGGCCTCGGCCTCGCGCGCGCCGGCCGCGGAGAACTGG
>CAIXRL010000024.1 GCA_903921835.1 Candidatus Eiseniibacteriota bacterium
CCCGCAGGACGACCTGCATCAACCCTGGCGGCGCGGCCAGCTTCGGGTACGAGGTCCAGGAGATGGCGGCCCTTCGCTGAGCGAGTTCCTCTTTCCCGAGGACGTGGCCCGGGCCCGGCAGGAACTGGAGAAGAACCGGCTTGGTGAAGCGGTCAGCGAGACGTACCGGATGCGGAACGGGAGCGGCAACGAGATCTGGGTGATCGCGAACACGGCCTCCATAGAAGCCGCACAGAACGGAGGCGTCGGAGGCATGCTGTCGATGTTCAGCGACATCACCGCGCAGAAGCGAGCCGAGGCGGAACTGCGGCAGGCGCTCGAACAGATCAAGACACTGCGGGGCATCGTTCCCATCTGCTCGAACTGTAAGAAGATCCGGGACGACGAGGGCTTCTGGAACCAGGTGGAAGTCTACGTCCGGGATCACACGGAAGCCGTGTTCAGCCACGGCATGTGCCCGGAGTGCATGCAGCAGCTGTATCCCGAGTTCCCGGCAGACACGGACGAGGGTTCGCCACGGTAGCAAGCGAAGGTGCGGTCCGGCGTCGAGTGCCCCCGCCCGCCTGCGGATCCCGGTGCCTGCCTGGCCGCGCACTCCCGGCGTGTTCTCGTCGTGGTAGCCGGCGCCGTACAGCGCGCGGAGCCGCTCGTGCCAGAGCGCCTCGAGCCGGCGCAGGGCCGGCCTCGGATCCTGGCCCGGCTCCGCGGACGGTCCCAGCCTGTCGAGCGTCTCGAACGCGAACGCGGCGGCGCCGGGTTGCTTCCACATTCCAGTGACACCGAACCCCGGCCGACTATTCGGCTTGACCGTTGCTGACCGAGTGCGTATTTTTCTGTGCAGAAGGGACTGCGTTGTGTTCTGTTCACTGTGTATCTTCTGCTGCGCAGTGAAGTTGCAGTCACCTGGCCGCCAGGGACATCGCTGCCGATCCTCGATGTCCTACACGCACACCGAACAGGAGACTCCCGTGAAGAGAAACTCCCGAATCGCAACGATGGCAGCATTCGCTGTCTTGGGCGCACTGCTGCTGAGCAGTTGCGCGTCGATCTTCAAGGGCACGAGCCAGAGCGTTTCAGTGACCTCCACTCCGTCAGCGGCGAAGGTGGTCGTCACGACGCTGGTGGGCGACGTGCCAGTCTTCACCGGCGCCACGCCGGCTCAGTTCAAGCTCACGAAGACCAAGGAGTACCAGGTTACGGTGACGCTCGACGGCTACCAGCCTGCGAAGTCGATGATCTCGCACGACGGGATCGAAGGCTGGTTCGTTGGCAACCTGCTCTGCGGTGGGCTTCTGGGAATGATCATCGACTACAGCGACGGGGCGATGTGGAAGCTGGCTCCGGACCAGATCAACGTGACCCTGCAGACGGCCTACCTGCCGAACGGCGACAAGGCGCTGTATGCGGTGTTCGTCGGCATGGACGACAGGGGCCAGATTCGCAACTTCGCGGTGCCCATGATTCGCGACGACGCGCCCATTTCGGTGCGTGCGCAGTAAGGCGATTTGATCGGACTCGGTTCTTCCGTGTACCCGGCGCAGCTCCTGCTCCCCGCGTGGCGAGCAGGAGCTGTGTTCTTTGGGTGTGCGGTGCTGCTGGCCTGCCCCACAGGCCCCGCTTTCTCACGGGCGGACGCGCCGCGGCCGCCGGATCCCGCCGTCACGGCGCCCGCTGCCGAGCCGTGGGAGCCGGACGAACTCGACCGCGCAGCGCCTGCGCCGGTGCTCACGGTCTCCCGCTCGGTGGCATTGGGGATGATCCACTGGTACCGGCACGACCTTGCCACGCGCTCCGTATCGCGCTGCCCGTTTGCCGTGTCCTGCTCCCATTTCGCGGAGCGTGCGATCCGTGAGCGCGGCTTCCTGATCGGCGTGACCCTGTTCATCGACCGCAACCTCTACCGCGAGAACACCGCAATGGGGACGCTCTATCCCATCATCCAGTGCTCCGACGGGGTCCTGCGACTGGACGACGGGTTCTTCCTGGGAGACGGCAACCCATGATGATGATCTGGCCCCTCGCGCTCCTGCTGACCATGAGCGGCTCCGGCCCGGGGCATGATACCGCCGGGTTCGCCGACGGTCTCATGCGGCAGCGCGACTACTTCCGCGCCATCACGGAATACAAGCGCGCGCTCTACGAGGACCCGGAGCCGCGGGAGCGCAGCAGGTGCATGCTGCAGATCGCGCGGGCGTACCGCAGGAGCGCGCACTTCGAACCCGCCGTGCAGTATGCGGGAGCGGTGCTGCAGTCTTCCTCCGCCAGTGCGGCGGACCAGCAGGATGCGAATGTCGAACTCGGGCTCACGTACCTTGCCTGGCAGCGGGCACAACTCGCCGTTCCGTTCCTCGACTCCGCCGAGCCGGCGGATTCGTCGGGTTTCAGCACCGCGGCCCTGGGTCTGGCCGACCTGGCGATGCACCACCCCGCCAAGGCCCGCGAGCGGTTCTCGCGGGCAGCCGCACTCGCCGATTCCGCGCGGCGCGCGGACCTGACGTGGGCCGCCGACGCGATCGCGAGCGACGAGGCGATCCGGGGACCCTCGCCCGCGACCGCGACACTGCTCTCGCTGGTCCTGCCGGGTGCGGGCCAGGCCTACAGCGGCCACGTCTACGACGGGGTCCAGGCGCTCGGCTTCGTGGCCACTTTCGCGCTGGCAACGGTCGCGTACTACAGGTACGAGCACGACGTCACGCATCACCTCGGCTGGACCTTCGTCAGCGCCTCGGTCACCGGCATGTTCCACGCCGCGAACCTGGTCGGGGCGCACCGCACCGCACAGTACCGGAACTGGAAGAGACGCGAAGACCTTCGCCAGGCGGTCGCCGAGCGCGTCCTGCGCGGCGAACCCTGAGGGCGGCGGCGGAGCGGGAACGAAGCCGCTGCGCGGGTCGGGTGAACGGGCGGTGCGCCGGGCACTCGCTCCCGGAGACGACCCGCTCAAACGCCCGGCGTGTTCTCGTCGTGGTAGCCGGCGCCGTACAGCGCGCGAAGCCGCTCGTGCCAGAGCGCCTCGAGCCGGCGCAGGGCCGGTCTCGGGTCCTGGCCAGGCTCCGCGGACGGCCCCAGCGTGTCGAGCGTCTCGAACGCGAACGCGGCGGCGCCCAGCTTCTTCCACTCCTGCTGCAGCGCCGGGTTCGGGTGCGAACCGGTCTCCAGACGGAAGCGCTGGCGGCTGAGCGTCGCGGGCACGTCCAGGCTGGCGCCGATGAACCAGCGCCCGCTCTGCTTGTTGCAGACGCGAAAGACGCCCGGCTGGCGTCGCGCGTCCTCGGGCGTGCGGGCGGGCGGCTTCAGTACACGCCCGGGATCAGCGCCCAGCTCGCGGCCCGGTAGGCGTGCCACTCGCCGCCGAACTCGGCGCGCAGCACGGCTTCCTGTAACCGTTCGTCCACGCCCGTATTGACGGGCGGCGACCAGCCCTCGCCGGCGAGGCCCTCACGCCCATTCGCTGCAC
>CAIXRL010000025.1 GCA_903921835.1 Candidatus Eiseniibacteriota bacterium
CTGCCGCGCCGCCCGCCGCGTCCACGCAGGGCGACCTCTTCAGCGCGCCCGCAGAGGCCGGAGCCGCCGGCGGGCCTACGCTCGAGCAGCTCGCTGCGAAACTGCACGAGGTCCGCGCCCGTGCGGTGCACGGACTCGCGATCGTGCCGGTGATGCTGCCCGGCGCGCCCCGCCACGCGGTGCTCGTGGGGCTGGCGCTCGCCTCGCGCGACGGCTCGGCGGCGTACCTGCCGCTCGCGCACGAGAGCGGGCCGAACTTCATGCTCGACCAGGTGCGCACCTGGCTGGCGCCGGTGCTTGCCGACGCGACGGCGCCCAAGGTGGCGCTCGACCTCAAGGCCGTGCTGCACGCGTTCGCGGCGCACCAGATGCCGCTCGCCGACCACCGGACGTCCCTCGCGCCCGGTTCGTTCGACCTGCACGTCGCGTCGTTCCTGTGCGATCCGGCGCGCGAGCACACGCTCGAGGCTCTGGCGCGTGACGCGCTCGGCGTCGAGCTGGAGAGCATCGAGCCGCCCGCGATCCGTGGCCGCTCGCGCGGCGGCCCCGGCACGCTCGCCGTCGCAGACGTGGCGCGCGCCGCCGGGGGCATGGCCGCCGCCTGCTGGCCGCTCGCGGACGCGCTGCGCGCGCAGCTCGAGTCGCGCGAACAGTGGGCGCTCTACTCCGGCATCGAGCACCCGCTCATCGAGGTGCTGGCGGACATGGAGCGCGCGGGCATGGCGCTCGACGCGGGCGTGCTGCGCGAGATGTCCGCGACGTCGGCCGGCGAGATCGCGGCGCTCGAAGTCCGGCTGCACGCGCTGGCCGGCGAGCCAGTCAACCTCGCGAGCGGCGCGCAACTGGCGCGCGTGCTGTTCGAGACGCTCGGGCTGCCGGCGGGCCGGAAGACCAGGACCGGCTTCTCGACCGACTCCGAGGTGCTCGAGTCGCTCGCGGGCCTGCACGAGTTCCCGCGCCTGCTGCTGGAGTGGCGCGCGCTGACCAAGCTCAAGTCCACCTACCTCGACGCGCTGCCGGCGGCGGTGGACCCGCGCGACCAGCGCATCCACACGACGTTCGAGCAGACGGGCGTGGCGACGGGCCGGCTCGCGTCGTCCGATCCCAACCTGCAGAACATCCCGGTCCGCACTCCGCAGGGCCGCGCGATCCGGCGCGCGTTCGTTGCCGCGCCGGAAAACGTGCTGGTCGGCGCCGACTACTCGCAGATCGAGCTGCGCGTGATGGCGCACCTCTCGGGCGACCCCGCGCTGCTCGAGGCGTTCGCCTCCGGCGAGGACATCCACGCCAGCACCGCGCGCCGCATCTTCAAGCTCGCGGGCGACGTGCCGCCCGGGCTGCGCGCGCGCGCCAAGGTGGTCAACTTCGGGGTCATGTACGGCATGGGCGCGCGCAGCCTCGCGCAGCAGATGGGACTCGGGCTGGCGGAGGCGAAGGAGTTCATCGAGGGCTACTTCACCGCCTACGCCGGCGTGCGCCGCTTTCTCGATCGCACGCTCGAGGAGGCCCGCGACCGCGGCTGGGTGCAGACCCTGCTGGGGCGCCGCCGCTACCTGCCGCAACTGCGCGGCGGCGGCATGGAACGCTCCATGGCCGAGCGCGCGGCGATCAACACTCCCATCCAGGGCTCGGCGGCGGATCTCGTCAAGCTCGCGATGCTGCGGGTGCACCGAGCGATCGGGCGATCGGGGAAAGTGCGGCTGCTCCTGCAAGTGCACGACGAGCTGCTGCTGGAATGCCCCGCGGGAGAGGCCCCCGCGGTCGCGGAACGGGTGCGCGTGGCGATGGAAGGCTGTTACCCTCTGGACGTGCCCCTCACCGTTGCGGTCGGTACGGGCGCCACCTGGTTCGACGTCCACTAGCCCGCATTATTCATGAACCGCGAGCCGAGAGTGCGAGATGTGCGACAGCAGCAAGAAGATCGGCCGGCCGCGCCGGAACCGTGCTGCAGACACGATGAGGACAGCGGCCGGTCGAGCTTCGCAGCGGATGGCGCGCAGATCGCGCTCGCAGGCCGCGGGCTCATGAATAATGCGGGCTAGCCC
>CAIXRL010000026.1 GCA_903921835.1 Candidatus Eiseniibacteriota bacterium
ACTCATGAAGAAGATTGCCACTGGTTTCTTCGTACTGGCCATGGCCGCTTCGTTCGCGATCCAGGCTTTCGCAGCCGCTCCGCTTTTCGTTGAGGACTTCAACTACACCGCGCCCAGCGGCCTCGCTGGTCAGGGTGGCTGGGCCGCGCACAGCGGTGCAGGGACGAACCCGCAGACCGTCAATACGCCCGGCCTGACCTATCTCGGCTATCCGTCGTCCGGCATCGGCAACCTGTTGGGCCCCCTCGCCACCAGCGGCGAAGACACCAACCATGGCTTTACCGCCGTCACGGCTGGCTCGGTCTATGCGGCGCTCATGGTGAACGAAGTCAGTGCGCAGACGGCTGGCGACTACTTCTTCCACTTCTTCGACGGCCCGATCGCGTCGAACCTCTTCCGCGCCCGGATCTTCGTGAAGAAGGATGCCTCGACGACCAACTACGCGTTCGGCCTCCAGTCCTCGTCCGCCGCGGGCAGCCTCGTCTACACGCCCTTCATCTACGCGCCGGGCTCGACGCACCTGCTCGTGCTGAAGTACACGTACAACCCCAACGTTGCGCCCGCGGCGCCGGACGACGCCGTTTCCCTGTTCATTGACCCGGTCGTTGGCTGCACCGAGCCGGCCGCGACGCTGACCACGGTCACGACGACGCTTGAAATCGATGCCATTTCCATCGACGGTGTCGCCATCCGTCAGGGCAGCGCCGCGAATGCGGCGTCGGTCAAGGTCGATGGCATCCGCGTCGCCAACAACTGGGGCGATGCCGTCTCCATCTGCGGCGGTTCGCCGACGCACTCTTCCAGCTGGGGCCAGATCAAGAGCCTGTACCGCTAGTCCAAGTCGCAAGCAGGACGTTTCGCTCGCGTTTCGAGGCCCCGCCCACAAGGCGGGGCCTCCTGCTTTTTGGCGCAACGCTCCGTACTCTTCCGCGGCGACCCGGGGCGGAGTGCGCGCCCCTTGGTCGGGCCCGCGGCCGGCCAGCGGCGACCACCCCGATGCCGAATGGAAGAAGAACCGATGACATCAGCGCTCGCGCCCACCGGAGGAGCCCAGGTATCGCAACCGCAAGATCGTCGTGGTCATGCCCGCGTACCAGAGCCAGCCCACGAGCAGCTGCGGCCGCATGCGGGCCTGCCAGAGCACAAGGGCGGTCACGCCGAGGAGCGCCAGCGCCGCCAGTGCCCCCCGCCCGAAGTCGGTGCCCGGGGGAAGCTGGTAGAACGGCAGCAGCCGGTGCGGCCACGCGGTCGATCCCAGATAGCGCCAGTAGGACAGCGAGGCGTTCAGCATTCTCCCGAGCAGCGGCGTGTTCATGGTCAGCTTCATGGCACCGCTGGCGTGCTGGACGATGAACGTGATCGCCGAGGACGCGAGCGCGAGGAGGAACATCGGCCACTTCTCTGCGATCAACCCGGCCAGCGTGCCCTGCGTCGCTGCGCAGGGGGCGCGCCTTGCGGCGGCGGCAGGCGGTCCGCCCCGCAGGCGGCCCAGCGGCCAGACGTCCAGCAGCACGAGCACGCAGGGCAGCGTCACCAGCATGGGCTTGGCCAGCAGGCCCAGGCCAAGACACGCGACCACCACGGCGTAGCGCCATGGCGCCGGCCGCTCCGCCCAGCGCGCGTACGCCAGCAGCGCGAGCATGAAGAACAACCCGCTCAACACGTCCTTGAGCTCGGAGGCCCACGCCACCGACTCCACGCGCAGCGGATGCAGGGCGAACACCGCGGCGACAGCCACGCTCTTCCACCACGCGCCCGTCAGCCGGTGGAGCGCCACCGCCAGCAACACCGCGTTCAGAACGTGCAGGACCAGGCTCACCGCGTGGTGCCCCGCGGGGGCCAGGCCGAAGACCTGCACGTTCAGCATGTGAAGCAGTGAGGTGAGCGGGTGGTAGTTCGCGGCGTGCACCGAGCGCAGAATCCAGCGCAGGCCCGCCCACGAGAAGCCCCGGTTGATGTGCGGGTTGTCGAGCACGTAATCGGGATCGTCGAACAGGATCCAATCGGCCCGCAGCACGCCCGCGAACACGACGAACGTCGCGGCGGCCAGCAGCAGCAGGGACGCAGGTTGCGCGGCGCGGGCCAGGACCGCGGCGAGCGTGCGGGGTGCGGCGGGCCGCGCGGGACCACCCGGGGTCGGGGTTTGCAAGGCACCCGCGTCAGGGGCCGGGCGTGAACCCGCAGGTTTCGGCGGCGAGCTTCTCATCCGGCTCATCTTACCCTAGCATTGCCGCTCGCACCCACCGGAGGAGCCCATGTACCGGAACAAGAAGATCGTCGTGGTCATGCCCGCGTACAACTCCGCCCAGACGCTGCGGCACACTTGGGACGAAGTCATGGAGCAGGGAATCGTGGACCTCGTGATCGTGGTGGACGACGCGAGCCGCGACGAGACCGCCGCCATCGCGCGGACGCTGCCCAACACGCTGGTCGAGATCCATCCCCGCAACCGCGGCTACGGCGGCAACCAGAAGACGGCCTACCGCCTGGCGCTGGCGCAGGGCGCGGACGTGGTGATCATGGTGCACCCGGACTGCCAGTACACGCCCAGGCTCATCCCGGCCATGGCCACGCTGATCGCCAGCGGCCTGTACCCCTGCGTACTGGGTTCGCGCATCCTGGGCGGCTACGCGCGCAAGGGCGGCATGCCGTGGTGGCGTTACCTCTCCAACCGCTTCCTCACGCTGACCGAGAACCTGCTGCTGGGTTCCAAGCTGTCCGAGTTCCACACCGGCTACCGCGCCTTCTCCCGCGAGATGCTGGAGCGCCTGCCGCTGGAGACGAACTCCGACGACTTCGTCTTTGACAACCAGATGCTGGCCCAAATCCTCTGGGTGGGCGGCCAGATCGCCGAGATCTCGTGCCCGACGCGCTATTCCGACGACGCGTCGTCCATCAGCTTCGCGCGCTCGGTACGCTATGGCTTCGGCTGTCTTGCGACAGGGCTGACGTTCCGGCTCGCGAAGCTGGGATTCATTTCTTCTCCACTGTTTTCACGGGATGCACATCGCGGACGACCTGTGTGATAAGATTAGCGGACGCAGTCGCTGTAAGCAGGACGCTTCGCTCGCGTCTCGAGGCCCCGCCCGCAAGGGTGGGGCCTCTTGCTTTGTCCCCGGAACCTTCCCGGCGCGTGCGGGCTGCACACCCCGCGTGCGAGTTGCACGCGCGGCGCGCACCCCTCCCGCGGCCAGCCGCCCGGAAAGCCTCGCGCCGACAAGCGCTTCGCCCGCTTCGCCGGGAGTATTCGCGCGGCGGCCCCCGAAGTGCCGCATTGACGGCGCCTTCGCGTGACATGCGCCGCGCGGGAATCCGGCATCGCCCGCGGCAGCCGAATTGCTCTTGAGGCTTCATGGCTCCCCGGGCCCTGCATCGTCACGCGCCCGGGCCGCGAAACGGTCCCGCACGTCACGCACGGAGTCCGCCATGTCCCGTCCCGCGCGCACCCGCACCCTGCAGGCAAAGCGCCCCGCCCGCTCCCTGCGCGCGGCCGCCGAGGCGCCCGCGGTGCGTTCGCGCGAGCTGCCGGGACCGGCGAGCGTGCCGCTGCCGGGCGCGAGCCTTCCAGCCGAGGTCGCGCGCCAGTCGCAGCGCGAGATGGACCGCCTGCGGCGAATGCCCGCGGGCTCTCCCGAGGGCGCGCAGGTCCGCCAGTACCTGCAGTGGATCTGGTCGCTGCCGTGGGAAGCGGCCGTCTCCGAGGACGCCGACCTGGGCCGCGTGCAGGACGTGCTCGAGCACGAGCACCTGGGCCTGCCCAAGGCCAAGGAACGCATCGTCGAGTTCCTCGCCGTTCGCCGCCTCAAGCCCGACCTGCCGGGCCCCGCGCTGTGCCTCGTCGGCTCCCCCGGCACGGGCAAGTCGTCGCTGGGCGCCACGGTCGCACGCGCGCTGCGCCGGCCGTTCGCGCGCATCAGCGTTTCGGGCACCACCGACGCCGCGGACCTCACGGGCACCTCGCGCACCGCCGCGGGCGCGCAGCCGGGACGCATCGTCCGCGCGCTGCGCGAGGCGGGCGCACGCAATCCCGTGTTCATGATCGACGGGCTCGACCGCCTCGCGGGCGAGGGCGGGGCCGGCGTGATGGAGGTGCTGCTCGAACTGCTCGACCCCGAGTCGTGCGCGCACTTCACGGATCACTACCTGGGCATCCCGATCGATCTCTCGCACGCCATCTTCCTGCTGTGCGCCAACCATCTCGAGCTGGTGCCTGACGCGCTGCAGGAACGCATCGAGGTGATCGAGGCGCACGGCTACAGCGAGGACGAGAAGATCGAGATCGCGCGCCGCTTCCTGGTGCCGCGCCAGATCGCCGAGCACGGCCTGTCGGCGCGCGACCTCGTGCTCTCCGACGACGCGCTGCGCGCCACGATCCGTCACTGGACGCTCGAGGCGGGCGTGCGCGGGCTGTCCCGCCAGATCGCCACCGTGTGCCGCAAGGTGGCGCGCGCGCGCGCCACGGGCGACTCGCACCGGCACGCCGTGCTCCCCGAGAAGCTCGAGGACTACCTCGGCACCCGGCTCTACCAGCCGGAGATGGCCGGCAAGTCCGACGACGTCGGCGTCGCGATGGGACTGGCGTGGACCTCGGCGGGCGGCGAGATCCTCGTGGTCGAAGCGCTGCGCATGCCCGGCAGCGGGCGGGTCACGCTCACCGGCCAGCTCGGCGAGGTGATGAAGGAATCCGTGCAGGCGGCGCACTCCTACGTGCGCTCGCGCGCCGACGCGCTCGACATCGACGCGAGCGTGTTCGAGCAGACCGACATCCACATCCACTTCCCCGCGGGCGGCGTGCCCAAGGACGGACCGTCGGCGGGCATCACGGTGGGGCTGGTGATCGCGTCCGTGCTGGGCGACCGCCCGATCCGGCACGATTTCGCCATGACCGGCGAGGTGAGCCTGC
>CAIXRL010000027.1 GCA_903921835.1 Candidatus Eiseniibacteriota bacterium
CGATCCCGGCCAGGTCTTCCTCGCGCTCCACGATCAGTGCGTGCACGGAATCGCTCCTTACTCTTCCGGGGGTGAGACTGGAGGCGTCGCCGCGTCCGCCAGCAGCGCGGGCAGGCGCGCCACGAACGCTGAGCGCGGCAGCACCTGGTCCACGCCGGCCGCGAGCGCCTCGGTGCGCAGCGCCGCCTCCACGTGGGAGTAGAAACCGACGAGCGGGATTCCGGTCGTGCGCGCGTCCGCCTTGAGCGTGCGCACCAGCGCGATCGCGCCGGCGGCGTGCAGGTCCAGCAGCACGCGCGCGGGCGGCGTTGCGGCGCAGCGCTCGAGCGCCTGCGCCGGCGGGACGAGCGCGAGGTCGGCGCCCGTGGCGCGCGCGGCGGCCTGCAGCTTCGCGGCGAAGAACAGGTCGGGGACGACGGCGATCACGAGGCTCACGCGCCCAGCGCCTTCGCCAGCAGCGGCAGGCTGGTGTCGTAGCGGTAGCCGACGTTCATGTGCCCGTCGTCGAACTCCTGGTACTCGTGCGCGATGCCGCGCGATCTCAGCCCGCGGGCGAAGAGCCGTGCGCCGTGGTGCAGGTGAAACTCGTCCTTCGTGCCGCAGTCCATATACAAGAGCTTCAGCGATCCCAGCGCCGCTTCGCGCTCCGCCAGCCGCAGGAGAGGATCGTGCGCGAGCCAGCGCGCCCACACCTCGTCGCGAAACGCCCCGGTCGCGAGATCGAACGGCAGCGCGACTCCCAGCTCGGCGTCCGCATCCGGCGAGTACGACGCGGCCATGCCGAGGATGTTGAGCGCGAGGAAGTCGTCCTTGCCCTTCTGCGGCCGGCGCTCGAAGCGCTCGAGAAAGGCCAGCGCGCCGCCCGCTTCCTGGAGGACCGAGCACGCCTTCGGGATGTCGGGCCGGTAGCAGTAGTCGAAGTACATGTCGCCGCTGTGGCAGGCGATCGCTCCGAAGAGGTCGGGACGCGTCATGCCGAGCGTGAGCGCACCAAATCCTCCCGAGGACTTGCCCGCGACGCCGCGGTGGTCGCGGCCGGGTCGGGTGCGGAACGTGGCGTCGGCCCACGGCACCAGCTCGTCGAGCACGTGGTCGGCGTAGCGCCCCGTGGCGGCGGAGTTCAGGTACTGCGAGCCGCCGAAGCGGGTGCAGCAGTCGGGCATCACCACGATCATCTCGCCGCAGCCGGCCCCGACGAGGGCGTCGAGCCGGTCGTCGAGCGCGGGCGACCACGGGTTGTCGTTGAGCAGCATGCGTCCGCGCCCGGCGAATCCCGTGAGCGCAAACAGCACCGGGTAGTGGCGTGCGGGTTGGGAACCGTACGAAGGCGGCAGCCACACCGGCACCCGTCGCACGTGCGGATCGCCTGCGGGATTGCCGGCCAGCACCCGGCTTTCTAACTCGTGCACCTCGACTCGTCCGTGCGCCATTTCACCCTCCCAGGTTCACTGAGCGCGGAACTGTAGCGCGGACGAGTCATGAACCGCGAGCCAGGAGCGTCAGCCAGGAGCGTGAGAGGCCGGGAGTGCGAACCGTGCCGCAGCCCGCCAGGCTTCGCGGCGGCGGTCGCGCGGCCGGCCGGCGCGCGGTCCGCTGGGGAGCGCGCGCGAGCGCTCAATCCCGCACCGTCGCCGGCCGAAAACAGGGGAGACCGGGCGGGGCTGCCACGCCCGCCCCCCTGACGAGTGGAGGCCCTGCCCAGCATGTCTTCCCATCCCGATCACGTCGCCCGCGCGCGCCGCCTCGACCGCGCCGGCTGGTTGCTGTGGGGCGCGACCTTCACGCTGCTGCTCGCGCTCTCCGCCACGCTGCCTGCGCTCTACGCGCCGCTGCTGGATCTGCTCGGACGTCACGGCGAGGATCTCAACCTGCCGGGCGCGTGGGTGACCTCGGTGTCGTTGCTGGGGCTGGTCGTGCTGTTCTGCCTGTACACCGTGACCAAGCAGCGCGAGATCCAACTCATGCGCGGCGCCCTCCAGCGCGAGGAGCGGGGTCGCGAGGACGCGCGCGCGCGTTTTTCCGAGATTTCCGCGCTCTTCCAGCTCGCGACCACGCTGCACCTGCAGCTCAAGCTCGATCACGTGCTCGAGATCATCGTGCGACGCGTCGTCTTCACGATGCGGGCGCAGCAGGCGTCCATCATGCTCTGCGACGCCGGGACCGAGGAGCTGGTGACGCACGCGGCCTACGGGCTCGAGGCCGAGCTCTCCATCGGCGCGCGCGAGCGCGTGGGCTGCGGCATCGCGGGCTGGGTCGCCTCCCAGCGCGAGGGCGTCCTGCTGGGCCCGCGGTCGCGCGACGACGCGCTGGGGCGTCACTACAAGCCCGAACGCGCGATCTCGTCGGCGTTGTCGCTGCCGCTTGTGATCGGCGACCGCGTGATCGGCGTGCTCAACGTCAACCGCATCAACCATCCCGAGGCGTTCGGCCCGCACGACCTCGATGTGCTGCAGGCGTTCGCCCAGCACCTGGCGGCGGTGATCGAGCACGCCCAGGCGCTGGAGCGGCTGGACTCGCACGCGCGCCAGCTCGAGCAGGACAACGTCAAGCTGGCGGACCTGAACCGCATGAAGGACGTCTTTCTCTCCACCGCGAGCCACGAGCTCAAGACGCCGCTCAGCTCGGTCATCGCCTACTCGGAGCTGCTCGACGACCACGAGGCGAAGCTCACGCGCGAACAATCGCGCGAGTTCCTGGGGCGCCTGCGCGGCGAGGCCATGCGGCTGCTCGGGCTGATCGAGGACATCCTCGATCTGTCGCGGCTCGAGAGCGGCAAGATGCTGCTCAAGCCGCGCTCGATCACGCTGACCGAGGTGGCCCGCGGCGCGGTCGAGACCACGCAGCCGATGGCCGAACGCTACGGCGTGACCTTCGCGGTGGAACACGCAGGGGACCTGCCCGAGCTGCCGCTCGACGAGGTGAAGATCCGCCAGGTGATCGTGAACCTGCTCGTGAACGCGGTGAAGTTCAGTCCGCGCGGCGAAACGGTGACGCTGCGCACGCGCCGAGACGGGAACTTCGTGCGGCTCGAGGTGAGCGATCACGGCCCCGGCGTGCCGGCCGAGCAGGCGACGCAGATCTTCGAGCTCTTCGGCCAGGGGCCCGGCGAGTCCTCCGGCGCCCGCGGCGGGGTCGGGATCGGCCTGCACCTGGTCAAGCGTCTGACCGAGCTGCACGGCGGTCACGTGGGCGTGATCAGCTGCGTGGGCGAGGGCAGCACGTTCTGGGCCCGGTTGCCCATTCGCCCGGCCCGGCAGGCGGACGGCGACCCGGTCTCCCGCGCGGCCTGAAGTTCCGCGAACGATCTCGCAGGCCGCCGCCGGGACTGCGGGCCGGGCGAAGTCGGCGTGTCCTTCGTCCGGGCGACTGTGCCATGATGCCGGCCTGCCCCGACGCGGCTCCCGAGAGCCGACGCTCGTCCGGGGCCCGTGAGACCTTCTGCCTGGCGGGATTCCGGCCCAAGCGTGACCACTCCAGATTCCCGGGCACAGTCGGCCTCTCCGGCCGTATCGGTGGAGGGCGGGCGCGTGACCGGGCCGCCCTCTCGCTCGCATGGAGCGGTTCCCCCGCTGGAACCGGCCGTGCTCGAGCGCGTTCGAAATCGCGACCCCGAGGCGCTCGGGTTGCTGTTCGAACGTTACTTCGATGCCGTGTACGCACGGGTGTACCGATTGCTCGGTGAGCGCCCGGCGGCCGAGGACGCTGCCTCGGAGGTTTTCCTCAAGGTGTACCGTGCCGCGCACCAGCTCGATCCCGGCCGCGACCCTGCGCCGTGGCTGATGACCATTGCGACGAACGTGTGCCGTGATCTCTGGCGCTCGGGCGCCTACCGCATGTCCCGGCGCGCGGCGTCGGCTCTCGACGATCCCGCTGTCGAGGCGCGCCTGACGAGCGGCGCCAACGAGCCCGAACGCGACGCACTCGCCGGCGAGCGCGACCGGATGGTCCACGAGGCGCTGCAGCAGCTGCCCCCGCAGCTGCGCGCGGCCGTGGTGTTGCACGACTGGCAGGGAATGAGCCACCAGGAGGTTGCCGCGGCGCTCGGTCTCGAGCACGCCGCCGCGCGAAAGCGGTACTCCCGCGCGCTGGCGGCGCTGGCGAAGTTGCTGAAGGGGAAGCTGAAATGAGCGAGCTTCACGAGAGCGATCTGACGCCCGCGGAGCGGGAAGCGCGGGACGCGGTTTCCGCGCTGTCCTCGCCACGCCCGGATGCGGCGTACCGACAGCGCGTCGCGCGTGCTTTCGTCGCGGGTTCGCTCGAGTCCACGATCCGCACTCGCCGGGTCCTGGCGCTCCGTGAGTGGCTGGCCGTGGTCGGCGCCGCCGCGGCGCTGGCCCTGGTGGCGCTTGCGCTCAATCGCGGTCCCGACTGGCGCGTCATCGAAGCGCACGGCGTCGTCTTCGCGGAGGTGGACGGACGGGTGCTCGCGCTCGCGGGAACGGACGTGGAGTACGCGATTCGTCGCGGCACCCGCGTCAGGCTGCCGAAGGACGGGTCGCTGGACATCGTCGCGCCGGGCGTGCTGGCCATGAGCCTCGAGGGTGGCGCCGATGTCGTGCTGCCGCGGGCCCCGAACCGCTGGTGGTGGCGCGCGGCGCGCGGCCGCGTCAACGTGGGCAACGCGTTCATCTCCACGGGCCGCGCCTTCCACGGCGCGACGCTGGCCATGGCGACACCCGAAGCGGTGGCGCACGTGACGGGCACGTCGCTCGCCGTGCTTCGCGACCGCGAGGCGGGCACCTGCGTGTGCGTCATGGCGGGGCACGTCATCGTCTCGTACGGGCAGGGCAGGGAGTCGGTGCCGGTCCCCGCGGGCAAACGCTGCATCTGTCCTCCCGGGGGCGAGGCGGAGATCGCGCCGATCCTGCACGACTCCGAGCATGCGCTGCATCGCCTGAACGAGAAGAGCGCCGCCGCCCTGGGGCGGTAGCCGGGGCGGTCGGGAACCGCGAGTCCGGAGTGCGAGAGGCGTGGCCGCCGGCCCCGGCTTCGGCGGGGATCTCGGTATCGACCGGCCGCGATGAAACCGTTTCGGCGGGGCGGCGAGTCGGTGGCCGGGTGGTCGCCACGTCGAATGATGCGCAGGTCGGCGGGCCGGCGATTCGTCCGCGGTGGGGCTCCTGTCCCGCCGCGCACTTTCGCGGGCTTCTGCGCGGCGGAGGCTACGCCGCGCGCGCGGTCCCCGGAGTTCCGGGCTTCGTGAACGGCACCGCGCGCTCGATCCGGCGATCGTCGGCGAGCGGGGCGACCTTCCCGCGCGCCGCGCTCTCCAGCCGTTCCGCGGCGGGACCGGTCATGCGCTCGAGCAGCGGCCGGCGCGGATCGCACGGGTTCGCGGCGCACACGCGCGCCACGGTGCCGTCGTCGAGCTCGACGATCTGCCCCGGCGGATGGACGCCGACGGCCCGCACCAGCGCGGCACGCAACGCCGGGTGAAAGCGTTTGCCGGCCGGCCCAAGCACCATGCCGAGTGCGTCGTGTGGCGCCCGCTGCGGCATGCCACCCGCGCGCTGTGTGGCGAGCGTCACGAACGCCTCCGCGATCCGGAGGATGTCCACGGCGGGCAGCGTCGCGTCGATCTCGCCCTCGGCGGCCGTGGAGGGCAGCGCGGCCCGCAGCGCGGCCAGCATCGGCGGATCGAGCGGCGCCAGGCGTGAGCGGCGCAGCAATGTCAGCGCCGCCGGCTCGCCGCCATCGGCGGGGGCAGCCTCGTCGGCGCCGTGGATGAGCGCCGCGACGCCCAGCTCGGCGAGCGAGGCGCGATCCAGTCCGAGCGCGCGGCCCACGAGCACCGCGAGCAGGCAGACGTGCAGGCCGTGCGCCCAGCGTGCGGAATCGGCATGATCGAGATCCGCCAGCCCCACCGAGAGCGCGTCGCCCGCAAGCGCCGCGTCCACGAGCGGCTGCACGATGCGCTCGTAGCGATGCGTCGCGACGCCGGGCGGCAGGCCCGCGCCGATGAGCCATTGCGCATCGAGCCGCGCGCGCGCACAGGCGTCGAGGGCGTTCTGGTACGTCGCGGGCGCATCCGGCGCCGCGCCGGCCTCGGGGGGCTCCATCTGATTCCACAGCATCGGACCCGCGTGACGGATCCCCTGCGTGGCGCAGGCGCGTTCGAGATCCTGGCCCTTGTAGACTTCCGAGGGCAGGAAGAAGCGCATGAACGACTCGAGTTCCGGCACCGTCAACCTGCGCGTGAACCGCACGCCCGCGATGGCGCGCAGGCCCAGCTCCTGCGCGAGCTGTTCCGTGAAGCGCGCGCTGCCGGCGCGCACGGCCAGCCCGGTGTCGTTGAGACGTAGTTCACCGTCGACGTGCGTCAGCCGTGCTTCGCCGCACGCGCGCAGCACCGGCGCGAGAACGTCGAGGAGTTGCTCGAGCTGGCCCGTGAAGGCGGGATTGCCGATCGCGTAGGCGCGGCCCATGCGCAGGACCGCGATGAGCCGCATGGCGATCTGCAGGCCGTGCTCGCGGAGTTCCTCCGGCGGAGGATCCGTGGAAACGAGGCGGGGCGTCATGCGGTCCTCTGCCGGCGCGCGTCGAGCGCGTCCTGGCACGCGGCGCGAACGGCATCGGCGCGTGCACGCAATCCGGCATGCAGCAGGTCCAGCGCGGGCGGGGTGCCGATGTGCCCGAGCGCGCGCGCGGCCGCGTCCCGCTCCGGCGTGCGGCGCGCGAACCAGCCGCCCGCGACCAGCAGGCCATTGAGCACCGGCAGCGCGTGCGCGTCGGCGAGCTCACCCAGCGTCGAGATGAGCGCGAGCCTCACCTCTTCGGGACGGGACTCGAAGTCGGCGCCGGCGATGCGTTCCATGAGCGCCGCGCTCGCCCGGCGGTCGGGTTCGCGGGCGAGCATCGCGAGCACGGCCGTGAGCGTCGCCGGGTCGGTGGTGTCCAGTTGGGCCAGCAGCAGCGGCGTGCGGCGGTGAACGGGCACCTGCCCGAGCGCGGTCACCGCGGCGCGGCGGACACGCACGTCGGCGTGACGCAGCGCGAAGGCGAGCGGCTCGCCGGTTTCCTCGCCGCCCAGCTGGCCGAGCGCGAACACGACGTTGCGCGCCACCTGCCAGCGCGTGTCGCGCAGGTAGGACCCGAGCGCGGCCGGATCGTCGGCGCAGACGTAGCTGAGCGCCGTCGTGGCGGCGGCGCGGACACGCTGGCGCGCGGCGCGCGCGAGCACGCGGACGATGAGGTCGAGCGCGGGCCGCCCCACACGCACGGCGAAGGCGAAGAAACGTCCCTGGGTCTCGCGGTCGGCTTCGTCGAGGCGTTCTGCGACCAGCTCGGCGTCGAGCGAGCCCAGCGTGGCGGCCAGCAGCGGGCCGGACCAGCGTCGCTCCGGATCGGCGCGGCGCAGGCTGACGTGGGCCAGCGCCGCCTCGAGCCAGTCGCAGCGTTGCGCCGCGCCCGCGAGCCAGCTGCACAGCGCGGTGGTGAGCGCCTCGCGCGCCAGCGGGCCGCAGTCGTGCGCGAGCACGTCGTGCACCAGTGTCTCGGCGCGCTCGGTCCACTGCCGCGAGGATGCCACGGCCCATGCCTCCTGCCACGCCTGGCTCGCCGCCGGGGCGCCGGTCTCGAGTTCGTTCCACGCGGCGTTCACGTCCACGGGCGCGCCTTCGCCCGGCGCGTCCGGCGTGCGGCGCGTACCTCCCACCAGTGCGAGCCCGCCGGGGCTTCGCCGCTCGGCGCCCTCGTCCGCGGCGTCCGGCGCCGTCGTGCGCGAGCCGGGCACGGTTTCCTCGAAGGGCGCCAGCTCGACGCGCAAGCCGTCCAGGTCCGCGCGCCACAGCAGCGTCGTGAGGTCCTCGTGCGTCGCGGGCGTCGCGGCCACCCGCACCAGCGCCGCGAGGAGCGTGCGCGCGTCCTGCCGCGAGGCCAGTGTGTCGATTGTCAGCCCGCGGATTCCGTCACGGAACAACAGGAACGGTATGCCGCGCTCGATGGGTTCGCCCGGCACGCCGTCCGCGTGGTGCAGGATCAGCTCATCGCTGAGCCAGAGCTCCAGGGGCGAGCAGCGCAGCACGATGGGGGCGTGGTACTCGACGAGGTCGGCGAATGACTCCACGAGCCGCTCGGTCAGCGGGATCGCGTCGTCGCAGCACGCCCCGTGCGCGCGCACCAGGCGCACGAGCCGCTCCGCCTGGCGGAACCACTCGGCGGCGTTGCGGGCCGCAGCGGTGGCCCGGGATGCGGGGGCGTGTCCTTGCGTGCGATTGGCGTCCATGTGCTCGGGCGGGTTTGGGCCCCGGAAGGCCGGGTGGCCGGGAAGCGACCCGGAGCGTTCAGGAACGGCGAGCCAGAGAATGAGATCGCTCTCACAGCCCTGCGGATCCTGAGTGCTCCGGGTTAACTCCCAGTGGTATCGGCGGGTGCGGGTGCGGGATTGAGCCGGAGTTGGGCGGCGCTCCCGGGCCGGGTCGCGGTGCGAGCCTTGCCGCCCGGGTTCAGCGGGCCGTCCCCCCCGGAGAGGGCCGAGGCGGCGGGCGGGGACTGTGGCAGCCCCCCGGTCATGGCGCGCCGGGGCGTGTCGCGCGGCGCCCCGGTGCGGCGCGAGCTCCCGCCCGGGACCGCAGCGGCAGGGAGCGGCGGGACGTTCCCCGGGCGCTTATCCAAGGCCCCTCCCAAGGCCACCTGCCGAGGTTCCTTGACCCTGCGGGCGGCGGTCGCGTAATCTTCAGCGCTCTTTGCTCGCGGCACTCTCCGTTTTCCCGAGGTTCTCAGATGAAGCGCACGTTCCAGCCCCGCAACCGTCACAAGCTCAAGACGCACGGGTTCCGCGCCCGCATGAAGACCAAGGGCGGCCGCAAGGTCCTGGCTGCCCGCCGCGCGCGCGGCCGCAAGCGTCTGGTCGTCAAGTCCGCGGCCAGGTAGGCCGCGGCGCGTGCCGCAGGCAGGGGCGTCTCGCGGGGCATTCCCCGCCGCGCCGCGCACGTCGTGCGGCCGCCTTCGGAGCCCGTCTCCGCATGTCGTTCCTCCCACCATCGGATCGCGATGAACTGTCCGCGCCCCGAACGCCTCGCGCCGCAGCACCGCATGCGCGCGGCGCGCGACTTCGCCGCCGTCCGGCAGCAGGGTTCCGCGCATCGTGGTCGCTGTTGCCTGCTGCTTTCCCTGCCGAGCCCCGGTGAAGTCACGCGCCTGGGCTGGATCGCCAGCAAGCGCGGTGTCGGCGGTGCGGTGCAGCGCAATCGCGCGCGTCGCCGCGTCCGGGAGATCGTCCGGCGTCGCTGGCCACGTATTCCCCACGAAGGATTCCTGCTCGTGTTCATCACCTCGCGCGCGATCCTGACCGCGCCGCACCAGCAACTGGCCACAGAAGTCGAGAGCCTGCTCGCCCACGCGGGCGCTCTGGCGCCGGCCGTCGGCGCCTGAACCCATGCGCACCCTCCTCCTCGCGCTCATCCGGCTCTACCAGGTGCTGACGCCGTCGCTCTACCGCGGCGGCTGCCGTCACCACCCCACGTGCTCGGAGTTCGCGAGGGAAGCCATCACCCGCCACGGCGTGCTCCACGGGGGCCGCCTCGCGCTCGGACGTATCGCACGCTGTCATCCGCTGGGGTCGGCGGGCTACGACCCGGTGCCCTGACCATGGATCGTCGAACCGCGCTGGCGCTCGCGCTGGCCCTCATCGTCTTCGCCGTCTTCACGTCGCTGCAGGCCCGCTACGCCCCCAGGCGGCCGGTGCTGCCGCGCCCCGATTCGACCCAGGCCGCCGCGCCCGCCGTGCCCGGCGCGCAGCCGGGCTCGCTCGCGCCCGCGACCGGGGAGCGCTCGCCCGGCGGGTTGTCGGCTGCAGCGGTCACGATCGTGGCCGAGAAGCACTCGGTCATCGAGACGCCGCTCTACCGCGCCGAGTTCAGCAACCGCGGCGCGCGGCTGGTCGACTTCCAGCTCAAGCGCTTCGCCGCCGCCCACGGGGCCAGCAACTTCTCCGAGCATCCCGGCAAGCTGCCCGGGCGCGGCCAGGAAGTACCTGAAGCGGATCGCGTGCGCCTGACGGGCGAACCGACGTTCGGTCTCGACCTCGGCTCGGGCGCGAGCCTGCACTCGCTCGCCGCCACCACGTTCGCCGTGACGGAGAGCACCGACGCCGCGGGCGCGGTGCGCGCGCTCACGTATTCGTCGCAGGACTCGAGCGGGCTCTACGTCCGCCAGACCTGGCGCGTGCGGCCGGACAGCTACATGCTCGACCTCGAGGTCGAGACGCGCGGTGTGCCCGCCGGCTGGCGGCTCAACGACTACTCGCTGACGATGCGCTCGTGGCCGCTCGCGACCGAGGCGAATCCGCAAAACGACCTGCGCGGCCTGCGCGCGGTGAGCCTGGTGGGCAAGGACCTGCACCGCGACGGCGCCAGCGGCCTCGTGGGCAAGAGCCCGAAGCTGCACGAGGGCGTCGCGCACTGGGCCGGCGTGCAGAGCCACTACTTCCTCGCGATCGTCGCCACGCCGGTCGTGGACGGCCGTGCCGCGACGGGCGCGGGCTTCAACCGCACGGTCAGCCGCGACCTGCTCGAGCGACTGCCCCCGAACACCAAACCCCTCGAGCCTGCGGCGGAGGGCTCGCTCGTCATGCCGTTGCCCGCGTCGGGCGCCGGGGTGCAGCACCTGATCGCCTACTTCGGACCCGCCGACTACTTCGCGCTCGCGCGCCAGAGCGGCTCGCTTGACCTCGAGCGCGCCGTGGACATGGGCTTCACGTGGCTGGTGCCCGTGAGCAAGCTCCTGCTCTGGCTGCTGCGCGCCGTCAACGGCGTGGTGCAGAACTTCGGCATCACCATCCTGATCCTGGCGACGCTGGTCCGGGTGGTGCTCCATCCGCTCAACATGACGAGCATGAAGAGCATGCGCTCCATGCAGCGGCTGAAGCCGGAGATGGATCGCATCAAGGACAAGTACAAGGACGACGCGCAGGCGCAGAACGCCGCGACGATGGCGTTGTACAAGGAGAACGGCGTGAACCCGGCGGGCGGCTGCCTGCCGATGGTCCTGCAGATGCCGCTGTTCTTCGCGATGTACGC
>CAIXRL010000028.1 GCA_903921835.1 Candidatus Eiseniibacteriota bacterium
GGCGTATAGCACGAGCGTGAAGCAGCCCCAGATGACCAGCGGCCCGTACCAGTCGTGCCACGGGAGTCTCTGCCCCGGCGGCAAGCCCTCGAAGAAGTGCGTGACGGTCAGCTTACCCCGCGGCGCGAACCAGTGCGGGATGTGCTTGAACATCAAGTCTTCCCACTTGTTCTCCGGCGAGGCGTAGTAGGACGGGGTGACGATGACGGGGATGAACACGTTCTCCGCGCCGTGTCCCGGCACTAGCGTCGAGAACAGCAGCATGCAGTAGATCATCAGCAGTTCGACGCGGGTGAACGTCGCGGGGGGAGCGGCCGACGACATGCTCGTCGTCATGCGGCTCAGGTCGACGGCGATGCTGCTGCCGTCGGGCGCGACGACCTGCCCCTGGTCGGCCGTCAGTTCGCCGCCCGGTGAGTGGCCCTCGAGCAGCCGGAAGGCCAGCGGCACCGTGACGGCATCCGGTGCGGCATCGCCCAGCCGCAGCACGCCGATCACCACGTCGCCCTCGCCCGGCTCGGTGAGCGGCAGCCACTGCGCGCGGGAGCCCAGGCCGCCGGCCGGCGTGGCGCTCGCAGTCGGCACGAACGCGTACCGGTCCGCCGGGAAACGCACACGCAGCAGCGCGCCGTTCATCGCCGTGGCGCCGTGGATCTCCAGCCCGATGCGCACCGTGCCCTGATCGAGCGTGGGACTTCCGAACGACATCGCGAGGCCAGGGACAACGTGCGTGCTGTCGTGCGGGCCGCCGCCGAGAATGGCGCGCGCGCAGCAGAGGATGTCCGTCACGCCGAAGACGCCGTCGCCGTTGCAGTCCGGCCGCGCCGCGAGCGTGTCGGGGCAGGTCTCCGGAAGCAGCCAGCAGCGGGCCATGCGCACCAGGTCCGCGACGTTCGTGACGCCGTCGCCGTTGGCGTCGCAGGTCGCAACCGACACGATGCAGACCCGCGTTTCGATCGGAGCGAGCGTCTCGATGGTGCACAACCGCAGGCTGAGGCCGTCCGCATCCGAAGCGGCCGTGACCGCCCCCGAAACCGGGATGCTGGTCCCGACCTGCAGCGACGAGTCCGCCTTTACGCTCACGTCGAGCAGCGGGTCGTAGAAGTGCGCCGGAATGGGCGCACCCGCGTCGGAGTAAAGCACGAAGCCCAACTCGCCCGGCGCGGTCGCGCGCGTGACCAGGTGCATGCCCGCCGCGGGCCCGACCGGGCGCAGGGAAAGGACGCGAAGCCCGGCGCCGGCGCGTACCACGCCCTGCAACCCCGCGAGCGCGAGACTATCCGACCGCACCGCGTAAGCCAGCGTGCCGATGCCGCCAGGGGCCAGCGCCAGGTTGCAGCCGTTCGTCAGATTACCCATCGCCGGCACGGGAACGAGGAAGGGCATCACGCAGCCGGTCGGCGCCGGTGGCAACCCACAGGAGTCCGTCACGAACGCGAACGACTTGCGCGCGATGACCCTGCGCACCGTGTCGGGGCACTTGTTGATCGCGTAGAGGATGTCGAAGTCGTGCCGGCCGGCCGCGCCCGCGAGCAGGGCGATACTGTCCGACCACACCGGCGTGTACTCGAGGCAGACCTGGCCGCAGAGGGCCCTGACCTCGATCACGAAGACCGGGCGCTGCACGGAAATCATCGTCGGCAGGAAGTGTGCGCCGACGTACTCGTAGCACGAGTTCGCAAAGTGGCCGCCGAAGCGCACCACGACGGGCTTGCCCGCGCAGACGTGCGGCGGGCACGTGTCGCAGGGCGCGGTCGAGTTGGCGAGCAGCACGTATTCCACGCCGGGCAGGTAGTCCAGTATGGGCGGCGGGGTGACCGCGCACGTGTCGGAGACGCTGTAGGTGATCGCCTTGTGGAAGGTGAACTCACTGGCCGCGTGCGTGGAATCCTCGGGCACCTGGACCGTGATCGTGACACCGAGGTGCTGCGTCCCCGGTGGCAGCACACCGAGACGGATGCTCATCCCCCTGTTGGGCTCGCACGGATCGGCGGCACAGACCGAAGCGGGCGCGATGCGGAAGAAGGCACGTGCGTCTTCGGGCGCGGCAGCCCAGCCACCGAGCGACCACATGCAGGGGCCGCACGAGTCGGTCACCACGACGGACACCGAGTCGCTGGCGCAGGGGTTGGGTGGTGTGATGCGCACCGAGATGTAGGGAGCGATCTGCGCGCTGTCGATGGGCGCAGTGACTGCGAATGCCGCGCTGGCCACGAGCGCGAGCGCGGCGACCGTCAGCGCGGCAAGCGCACGCGCGGCGGCGACGGGGCGGAATGCGAACATGACAACCTCAGTCGGGAAGAGGCCGGGACCCGGTCGGACCCATGAACTGAGCATCCGCCCCGGCAGGGGCAGGGTCAAGGGTCGTGAAGGCCGGGTTTCGTGCCCAAAGCTGTCGTCCGGCCCGCGGGAACCGCGGCCTCGCGCCCCCGGCCCGGCCCGCGCAACCGGCTGTCCCGGGCGCCTCAGGCGGGCATGCGACCCGCGAGCGCCGGGTGCTGGTCCGGCACCCCCGACGCCCTGACGATGGCCGCCCCCCCCAGGCAGCGAGACCCGTCGTCCAGCACCGCGAGTTGGCCCGGCGTCACCGCGGCCTGCGGCTCGTCGAAGCGCACCTCGAGCGCGCCGCCCTCCGCCGCGCACACCGTGGCGCCGATGCCGGCGTGGTTGTAGCGGATGCGCACGTGGACGCGCGCGCCGTCGGCGGGCGGGTCTGCGAGCCAGTTCATGCGCCCGGTGAGCAGGCCGGGCGAGGAGAGCTCCGCGCGTCTCCCCAGCGTGACCGTGTTGGCCCCGGCGTCGATCGCGAGCACGTAGAGCGGCTCGGCGGCCGCGATCCCGAGGCCCTTGCGCTGCCCCACCGTGTAGTGCAGCACGCCGCGATGCGTGCCCAGGCGGGCCCCACGCGCGTCCACGAACGCGCCGGGCGCGGTGCCGCGCGTCTCCCCCAGCGCGCCGGTCAGGTAGCCCGCGTAGTCGCCGTCGGGCACGAAGCACAGGTCCTGGCTCTCGGCCTTGTCCCACACGGCCAGCCCGAGCCGTTTCGCGTGCGCGCGCACCTCGGCCTTGGAGTACCCGCCGAGCGGCAGCTGCACGCGGGCGAGCACCGTCCGGGGAATCAGCGCCAGCGCGTACGTCTGGTCCTTGGCGGCGTCGACCGCGCGAAACAGCCCGAAGTCGCCGGGGGCTGCCTCGCGGACGGCGGCGTAGTGCCCGGTCACCAGCACGTCGGCGCCGGTCAGCTCCATGCGGCGAACCAGGTCGCCGAACTTGAGGTGCTGGTTGCACAGCGCGCACGGGTAGGGTGTGCGGCCGCTGGCATACGCATCCGCGAACGGCTGCAGCACGCGCTCGCGGAAGACCTCCTCGGCGTCGAGCACGTGGTGCGGGAAGCCCATGCGCCGCGCGGTGCGCCGCGCGTCGTCCATGGCGTCCAGCGTGCAGCACGCGCGCGGGCTCGCCGGCGACGTGCCGTGGGAGGCGAGCTTCAGCGTGACGCCGGTCACGTCGTGGCCCTGCTCGGCCGCGAGCGCGGCGGCCACCGCGGAGTCCAC
>CAIXRL010000029.1 GCA_903921835.1 Candidatus Eiseniibacteriota bacterium
AGTCGTCGAGCAGCAGGTACTGCGGGCACGTTTCGCCGTAGCAGTGCTGGCCGGCGAGCTTGGCGCGCTCGAGCGCGTGCACCGATTCCCTGCAGGTCATGTGCACGATGTACGCGGTCGTGCCGTGCAGGCGCGCCATCATCAGCGCGCGCTCGGTCGCCTCCCCCTCGAGCAGGCTCGGGCGCGAGACCGGGTGGAACTCCGGCCCGTTGCAGCCCCGCGTGAGCAGCTCGCGCTGCAGGTGCACGATCGCGTCGCCGTTCTCGGCGTGCACCGTCACGACCGCGCCGAGCTTCGCGGCCTCCTGCATGACCTGGTAGAGCTGACCGTCGTCCACCATCAGCGCGCCCTTGTAGGCCAGGAACACCTTGAAGCTGCTGATGCCGTGCGTCTCGACCACCTCGCGCATCTCGGCGGGCGTGTTGGGCCCGAAGTCCGTGATGCCCATGTGGTAGCTGTAGTCGATGCAGGACTTCGCGGCCTTCTTGTGCCAGCGCGCGATGGCGGCGGGGAGCGTCTCACCCCTGTCCTGCATGCAGAAGTCGATGAACGTGGTGGTGCCGCCCGCGGCACAGGACGCGCCACCTATCTCGAAGTCGTCCGCGCTCACCGTGCCCATGAAGGGCAGTTCCATGTGAACGTGCGGATCGACGAAGCCCGGGAACACGTACTGCCCGGCCGCGTCGATCGTCTCGTCACCGTCCTTCGGTTCGAGCCGGGCGCCGAGAGTCACGATCGTGCCGTCCTCGATGCGCACGTCGGCGTGGAAGCGTTCGGCGGCCGTGACGATCTCGCCGTTGCGGATGATGAGGCCCATGATTCCTCCCGATGACCAAGATCGAATCGCCGGCCGAGTCGGGACTCACGGGACCCGTGTCTCCCTGCAATCTGGTTGGACCGCCGTCCGCGGCGGTGCCGCAGGTTTGTATCTCGTGCGAGGAAGCGCCAGAAGCCGGGGGAGCATACAACGACGGTCCGGTGGGGCGGGAAGGATTTTGGGGGTGGCGCCGGGCCGGGATGCGCCCTGCCAACGCCTGCGAGACCCCGGTGCGCATGGCTGGATGGCCGGCGGGCGCCTGCTTCTGCCGGTTCGCGAGTGGTGCGCAGGTACAGACCAGGAAGATTCTCGCTGTGAGGTAGCCGCCCAGCGTTGCTACGAAGTCCGGGCGCATCGCGCTGGAATGCGACGGCCCGGGCCGTGTCGGTGACGTGCCGCGCAGTCTCCGGGCCTCGCCGGATCGCGCCCCCGCCTACAGCTCGGTCAGCCGTCCGTACGTTTCGGGCCGGCGGTCGCGGAAGAACTGCCACGTGTTGCGCACTTCCTGGATCATGTCGAGGTCCATCTCCGCCACGACGAGCGCGTCATCGTGCTCGTTCGCCTCGGCGACGAAAGTGCCGCGCGGGTCCACGAAGTATGAGGAGCCGAAAAACCTGCCGATGTTCCACGGCGCCTCGGTGCCGACGCGGTTGATGGCGCCGAGGAAATAGCCGTTCGCCACCGCGTGCGCGGGTTGCTCGAGCTTCCACAGGTGCTGCGACATGCCCGCGGTGGTCGCGCTCGGGTTGAACACGATCTCGGCGCCGTTCAGGCCCAGCGCGCGCGCACCCTCGGGGAAGTGGCGGTCGTAACAGATGTACACGCCGACCTTCGCATAGCGCGTCTCGAAAACCGGGTAGCCGAGATTGCCCGGTTTGAAGTAGTACTTCTCCCAGAATCCCGATGTGTGCGGGATATGGTTCTTGCGGTACTTGCCGAGGTACGAACCGTCGGCGTCGTAGACGGCGGCCGTGTTGTAGAGCACGCCCGGCATCTCCTGTTCGTATACCGGCACGACCACCGCCATCTGGTACTTCTTTGCGATTTTCGCCACCGCGTCGGTTGTCGGACCCGGGACGCTCTCTGCCGCGTCGTACCAGCGCTTGTCCTGGCCGGGGCAGAAGTACGGGCCGTTGAAGATCTCCTGCAGGCAGAGCACCTGCACGCCCTTGCCGCCCGCCTCCTCGATCAAGGGCACGTGCTTGTCGAACATCGCCTGCTTGATCTTCGCGACCGGCAGCGACTCGTCGTTGACGGGGTTGCTGCACTGGATCAGACCGCCGACCAGCTTGCGGGGCATGGCGTCTCTCCTGGGCTCGGCCCGGGGTGGAGCCGGGCGGTCGAGGGGCGTGGCCTCACGGGGCCGGGATGTCGGTGGGGACGGCCGCGGAGCTTACTGCAAGCCAGGCGGCTGGGCGATGTCGAACCGCGGGTCGAATCCGGGGCCCCACACCGGGTTCCCTGCCGGACCCGGGGCCGCCGTTTGGCGGATGAATGAGATCGCTTGCCACGCAGTGGTGTTCCTGGTGCAGAATGTCCGCATGAACCCAACCACCGTGAACACCTCGCCCTATCTTGCCACCGCCTTCGCCAACGATCGCGCGCATGTCTTCCATTCCTGGTCCGCCCAGGGCCAGATCTCGCCCGTCGTGATCGCAGGCGCGAAGGGCTCGCGCATGTGGGACGACAAGGGCAATACGTGGCTCGATTTCTCGAGCCAGCTCGTCAACGTGAACATCGGGCACCAGCACCCCAAGCTGGTCGCGGCCATCCAGGAGCAGGCAGGGCGCCTATGCACGATCGCCCCGGGCTTCGCCAACGACATGCGGGGCGAGGCGGCGCGGCTCATCTGTGAGCTGGCCCCCGGCGATCTGGACATGGTGTTCTTCACCAACGGCGGCGCCGACGCGGTCGAGAACGCGGTGCGCCTGGCGCGCGGGCACACCGGTCGGCACAAGGTGATGTCGGCCTACCGCAGCTACCACGGCGCCACCGGCACCGCGATCACGCTGACCGGCGACCCGCGCCGCTGGGCCAACGAGCCCGGCGCCGCCGGCTCCGTGAAGTTCTGGGGCCCGTACCCGTACCGCTCGGCGTTCCACTCGAGCAGCGTCGCCGAGGAGGGCGAGCGCGCGCTCCAGCACCTCTCCGACGTGATCATGGTCGAGGGCCCGCACACGATCGCGGCCATCCTGCTCGAGACCGTGGTGGGCACGAACGGCATCCTGGTGCCGCCCGACGGCTACCTGGCGGGCGTGCGCGCGTTGTGTGACCGCCACGGTATCATGCTGATCTGCGACGAGGTCATGGCGGGCTTCGGCCGCTGCGGCGAGTGGTTCGCGGTCAACAAGTGGAACGTGACGCCCGACCTCATCACCTGGGCCAAGGGATCGAACTCGGGTTATCTCCCGATCGGCGGCGTGGTGATCAGCCGCAGGATCGCCGAGACGTTCCGCGACCGCCCGTTCCACGGCGGGCTCACGTACTCGGGCCACCCGCTGGCGGCGGCCTCTGTGGTGGCGAGCATCGGCATCTTCAAGGAGGAGAAGATCGTCGAGCACGCGCGGCACCTGGGCACGGACGTGATCGGGCCGGAGCTGGCGAAGATCGCGGCGAAGCACCCGAGCGTGGGCGAGGTCCGCGGGCTGGGCGTGTTCTGGGCCATCGAGCTGGTGCGCAACCGCGCCACGCGCGAACCGCTCGTGCCGTTCAACGCCGGCGGCGCGGCCGCCAAACCGATGGTCGAGCTGATGACGGCGTGCAAGGCGGGTGGCGTCTGGCCCTTCGCGCACTTCAACCGGCTGCAGGTGACGCCGCCGTGCACCACGTCCGATGACGAGATCCGCGAGGGCCTCGCGGCGATCGACAAGGCGCTCGAGGTGGCGGACCAGTACTGCACGGCATGACCTTGCGGGGCCTCGGGTGATTCGGCATCAGGGGCGGCTGCCCCTGATGCCGAAGCGCTGAGGCGCACCCGGGCCGCGGTCCCGAGGGCCCCGGCCCCGCGAAGCCGCCGCGCAGGGCGCTTGCGCGCCCGCCCGGCGCGCAGGGTTTTTCGCGGGCGCGGGAACGCGCGGGCGCCGTGCACGTCAATGGAGCAGGGTGTACCGTCCGCGCGGGTCATCCTGCAGCGGCCCGACCTTTTCACTCACCCGCCACACGGGGGCCTTCCATGCCCGCTTCGAGTCCCACCCGCCATCGCGGCGTTCCGATCGCCGCGTCCCTGCTGTTCGTCCTGCTGCTCGTGCCTGCCGTGAGCGCGCAGGAGGCCAGCTGGCCGCGACAGTTCGACAGCACGAGCGGCACCTTCATCGTCTACCAGCCGCAACCCGAACAGCTGGGCGGCAACCTCGTCACCGCCCGCGCGGCGTTCTCGCTCCAGAAGGCCGATGCCGCCAGCGCGACCTTCGGCGTGCTGTGGTTCCAGGCGCACGTGCAGGTCGATCGCGACAGCAGCACCGTGACCGAGTCCGATCTCGACGTCACCAAGGTGCGCCTGCCCGGCGCGTCGGCGGCGGAGGCGAAGCGCTACGAGCACCTGGTCGAGGCGGAGGCCACGGGCTGGGACCTTTCCGGTTCGCTCGAGGAGCTGCAGGCGGGGCTCGCCGCCAGCGCCAAGGAGCGGCTCAGCGTCGAGAACCTCGATCACACCCCGCCGCACATCCTGTTCTCGACGAAACGCGCGTTGCTGGTCCTCTACGACGGCGATCCGCAGCTCGAGCCCATCGAGGGCTCGCGGCTGCAGCGCGTGGTGAACACGCCCTGCGCCGTGGTCTTCGATTCCGTCGGCGCGGCCTACTACCTCAACGGCGCCAACCTCTGGTACCGGGCGGCCAAGCCGCTGGGGCCCTGGAGTCTCATCGCCACCCCGCCCGCGGCCGTGGCGGCGGTCGTGCCCCCGGACACGACCGCGGCGGACCAGGTCGATAGCTCGCCGCCGGTGGTGGTCACGGCGACCGAACCCACCGAGCTGATCGTGACGGACGGCGAACCGCTGCTGGAGCCGCTCGTGGGCAAGGAGCTGTTCTACGTCACCAACACCGAGAGCGATCTGCTGCGCGACGCGAAGACGGGATCGGTCTACGTCCTGCTCTCGGGCCGCTGGTTCACGGCGCGCACGCTGGACGATCCGTGGGTCTACATCGCTTCGGACGAGCTGCCAGGGGTCTTTACCCAGATCCCCGCAGGTTCGCCCAAGGGCAACCTGCTCGCGAGCGTCGCGGGGACCGAGGAGGCGGACAACGCCGTTGCCGACGACCAGATTCCGCAGACCAGCGCGATCTCGCGCGGCGATCACGACGTGTCGATCGAGTGGGATGGGCAGCCCCAGTTCGGGCCCATCGCCGGCTCGGACCTGCTGTACGGCCTGAACACCGACGCCGAGGTGGTGTTCGCGGGCGGCCGCTACTACCTGTGCGACCAGGGAGTGTGGTACGTCGCGGACGATCCCAGCGGTCCATGGAGCGTGAGCGCCGTGCGGCCGGACGGGCTCGACGATCTCCCGCCCAGCTGTCCCGTCTACAACCTGCGGTACGTCGAGATCTACGGCGTCACGCCGGACGTGGTCGATGTCGGCTACCTGCCCGGCTACCTGGGCTACTATCCGTGCCGCGGCACGGTCGTCTACGGCACCGGCTACCGCTACCGGCCGTGGCGGGGCCGCCACCACTACTACCCGAGGCCCTGCACGTGGGGCTTCCACGCGCGCTACAATCCCTGGCTCAGCCGCTGGAGCTTCGGCGTCAGCTACTGGTCGGGATTCCTGCACGTCGGCATGCGCTGGCAGGCGTCCGGGCCCGCCCAGCAGCGCCGGACGTCGCCGTGGCTCGGACCCGGCGGCTACCACCGTCCGTGGCTCGCGGGGGATCGCTCGATGCTTCGCAGCCGGCCGGCCCGCGCGCGCCCGCGCCGCCGACGCGACGCCCATGAACATCTACACGCGCTCGGCGAACTCGCGGCGCCTGCCGAAGCCGGGCGATCGCACTGCGAAACCGGGATTCGTGGGCGCGGGACGCAAGGCCACCGTGCCCGACAACGTGTTCGCCGGCCGCGACGGACTGGTCTACCAGCGTGGGGCGGGCGGCCAGTGGAAGGTCAACCAGGGCGGGCGGTGGAAGCCCACGCTGATGCCCGCCGTCCCAGCCGCGCCGGTGACGCCTGTCGGCGGCAGCGGCGCGGCCACCACGGATGGTTCGCGCCTGCGCGGCGACGCGCAGCGCCCGCGCGTGCAGCCGGCGCCCGCGCCTATCTCGCCGGTGACGCCCGTGGGCGGCAGCGGGGAAGCCACCACGGATGGCTCGCGCCTGCGCGGTGACACGCAGCGCCCGCGCGTGCAGCCTGCGCCCATGCCGATCTCGCCGGTGACGCCCGTGGGCGGCAGCGGGGAAGCCACCACGGATGGCTCGCGCCTGCGCGGCGACGCGCAGCGCCCGCGCGTGCAGCCGGCGCCCATGCCGATCTCGCCGGTGACGCCCGTGGGCGGCAGCGGGGAAGCCACCACGGATGGCTCGCGCATGCGCAGTGACACGCAGCGCCCGGGCGTGCAGCCTGCGCCCATGCCGGTGCAGCCTGCGCCCGCGCCGGTGCAACCTGCGCCGGTGCAGATCGTGCGGCAGCTCGCGCAGCCGCAGCCCGGTTTCGGACCCGGCGCACTCGAGCGCGATTTCCGCGCGCGCGAACGCACGAGCAACGCGGCACCCGCGGTCGCGCCGCGCGCGGTGGCACCCGCGGCGGCACCCGCGGTCGCGCCACGCGCGGCAGCGCCCGTGATCGCGCC